>CACYDK010000182.1 GCA_902773155.1 uncultured Ruminococcus sp. | reverse complement strand
GAAAGCTCCTCAACAACAAGGTCGTCGCTACAATTATGAGCAACTTTGGCCTCTTTAAGGCTCTCGACAAAATCGGTATCGAGTATGACAAGACCAGCGTAGGCGACAAGTATGTTTATGAGAATATGGTAAAAACAGGAAACCGCATCGGCGGCGAGGAATCCGGACACATCATCTTCTCAAAGTACGCCACCACAGGCGACGGTATTCTCACCTCGCTCAAGCTGATGGAGGTTATGCTCGCCAAGGAGAAGCCGATGAGCGAGCTCGCGGCTCCTATGGTGCTCTATCCTCAGGTGCTCAAGAACGTTAAGGTCAAGTCCAAGCCCGACGCTAAGAACGACCCCGACGTTCAGAAGGAGGTCGCCGCTGTAGCGGAGGCTCTGGGCGGCAATGGACGAATCCTCATCAGAGAGTCCGGTACAGAGCCCGTTATCCGCGTAATGGTTGAAGCCGACAGCGACGAGACCTGCGAGAAGTATGTTGACAGGGTAATCGACGTGATCCGCGCCAAGGGACACATTATTTGATTAGTTAATAGTGAATAGAGAATAGTGAATAGTTGTGGTCGGGAAGCCAGCTCGCTATATGCGAGAACTTAGTTTCCCGACCATATTAGTATGCTCCGCAAGCGGAGCTTGTATAAAAATTCGGTCGGGCAGATAAGTTCATTTTCATATGAACCTATCTGCTCGACCTTCACTATTAACTATTCCCTATTACTTATTACCTGATTTAAATCAAAGAAAGCTTTTTCTCAGCTCGTCCGGGGTTCTGGAGGAGAGGTAGACGGGCGGAATGTCAAAGAGAGTTTTAGCTCCGGAGAGACCCTCGCTGTTGAGCCTGAATGCGGCTCTCGCGGCGGCTACCAGAACAGCGCCGGTAAACTCGGGGTTTGAGTCGAGCTTTAGGCTGTACTCGATAACGTGAGTAGTGCCCTCGGAGGAGGTGCCGGAATAAATCACAGAGCCACCGTGCGGCAGACCGCTGTGATCTCTCTTCATTTCCTCGGCCGAGATAAAGTGGACAGTGGTGTCGTAATCGGCAAAGTAGTTGGGCATATTCTTGATCTCGCTCTCGATTTTGGCCTTGTCTGCGCCTTCCTCGGCTACAACAAAGCATTCGCGGGTGTGCTTCTCGCGGGTTGTGAGCTCGGGATTCTGACCGCTTCTGACTGCGTCAAGAGCCTTTTCGACGGGGATCGTGTACTGCCTTGCGTCGACAACTCCCTCAATACGGCGAACCGCGTCGGAATGTCCCTGGCTAACTCCCTTGCCCCAGAAGGTGTAGGCGGAACCGTCGGGTAGTATGGAGTCGGCGTAAACTCTGCTGAGCGAGAACATTCCCGGGTCCCAGCCGCAGGAGATAACGCCGATAGTGCCGGCGGCCTTGGCGGCCTTGTCAACGTTTGAAAAGTGCTCGGGGATTTTCGCGTGGGTGTCGAAGCTGTCGATAACGTTGTAGATAGCGGCGTATTTCGGTGTCATAACCGGCAGGTCGGTGGCCGAGCCGCCGCAGATGATCAGAACGTCGATGTCGCCGCGCTTAGTAAGGAGCTCGTCGGCGTGACGTACGGGAACGCCTTCGGAGGCGATTTTCAGCGATCCGGGGTCGCGGCGGGTATATACTCCGGTAAGCTCAACGTCGGGGTTCTTCCTTATAGCGGCCTCAACACCGCGGCCAAGGTTGCCATAGCCCAAAATTCCGATTTTGATCATATTTATCAGTCCTTTATAAAGTAATAATTCGGCGAAAGCCTATGAAAAAATTCTACCACAATCGAAGGAAAAGTGCAACTGTATTATTTGAGAATTATTGACGAAAAAGCGGAGCACTCATCTTTTAGAAATGCGCACTCCGGTTTTTATTAGGAAGCGAAAAGCGTGCCGCAGGCACGCCTTTCCTGACTATTGGTTTTTGTCTTTTGCTTCAAAATCGTTAAGCGAGTCCTCTACCGTTATGTTTGAGATATGAATTGTAAAGTTTTCCTCATCTCTCCGGCGGGCGCGTTCGCGGCGGCGCTGTTCGGCCTGGTTACCCTTGTAGACCATATCGCCGATAAAGCAGCCGAGCATACATACGATCAAATATATAAAAACGTAGATCGCCCAGTGGTAGTAGTGGCTGTAAATCAGTACGCTTGCGATGTAGATTATTGGAGGAACAAGCGGAAACGCGAAGTCCATCCCGTTGCGCCAGGCATAAATCAGACCCGACAAAAGCGCGGTAGCGGGGAATACGAACTGGTACTCTATCGCGTCGTATTTATAATTTTCGCCCTGAAAGAATATCGGCATAACAAGGTAGAACAAGGCTACAACTATGCCAAAGGGCAGGTATTTCTTGACAATGCTCTTCATAGCCGCCTCATTTTACGTCCGGAAGCATCCGCGCGTAGGTCAAAAATTCTCTTACGGTGCTGTGGCGAAAATCGCTGATATCGCTCTCGGAGCGGTTTATAATGCAGTCGGTCAGAAGGTAGCCCGACATCCCGGCCTCAGAGCTCGCGATTATGTCCTCGTCCACGTCGTTGCCAACCATCATACATTCCTCGGGCTCGGCTCCCAGCTTGCCGATGATCTCGGTAAAATATGCGGGATTCGGCTTGCAGGTGGAGGAATTCTCGTAGGTTGTTACCAGGGCGAAGTCGTCCTTGCTTACTCCGGCCCAGCTCAGGCGGTTGTAGATGGCGACCGGCGGAAAGAGCGGGTTTGTGGCGGCGACAAGTGTGTAGCCTTTGTTTTTGAGTACGCGGATGATTTCGGGGATATTCGGGTTGAATTTGCAGAAAGCCTTGCACTCGTTGAACTCGTTCATATAGAAATTATCAAAGTCCTTTACGTGGTTCAGAACCCCCTTGCCGCAAAGCTTGGCGAAGGTTTTCCAGAAGGCCTTAACGTTCGGCTCGCTTCCGTCGTTCTTGATCATAGCTCCCGTAGCCTTCCAGACGGACTTTACGAGAGTTTTGTCGTCGATTCCCAGCACAGGGCAGAATCGTTTGCACAGCTCGGTAAAATATACCCTGACAAATTCGTCCTGATCCATAGGGAGCAGCGTCCCGTCAAGGTCAAAGAAAACATATTTAATCATAACTCATCCTTCCTTCCGGGAACAATTATAACCTAATTTATCCGCTATTGCAAGAATAAGGTTTAATAAAATTAAATTCCACGCTGTTTTGCGTTGTATTTTTTCGGCTGATATGGTAGAATAAAGCGGCAGGAGGTTTGTATGAAAAGACTGATGATACTCGCGGTTATAGCGGCGGCGCTGCTGGCGGGCTGTTCAAGCTCTCCGGAAAAGGACGAGGAGGTTACGGCCTTTGTGCTCGTGACCGAAACAGCCACGCGGCCGGAAACAATACCGGAGGTAACCGTTAAAACCGCTAAGATAAAAAAATCAAAAAGGAATAAAAATGTCTCGTCTGTTGAAAAGGCGACCGAAAAGCCCGAGACAAAACCGAAGCCGACCGAGACTTCGCCCGAAACCGAAGCGCCCACAGTGCCCGAGCTGCCTACTCAGGGCGTAGCCAGACCCGGAGGAGCTCCCTCGGTAACGATCCCGAACGGAAGCACAGACTCCGACGACCTCGAATTCACATATGACGGCGTCACGATAACTCTTAACGAGAAGTTCAGTACGGTTTTCGAGGAGCTTGCGGACGACGGCGACGAGGATTACGAAGAGGACAAAAGCGGCGCGGAATACGACTTTGACAACTTTGTGATCACGACCTATTATACGGACGGCGCGGAGCGTGTTCGCGAGATCGAGGTCACCGACAGTGACTTTAAAACGCCTAAGGGAGCTGTAGTTGGGATGTACGCCTCGAGGCTCCGCGGAATCTACGGCGAGCCGAAATCGCGCACAGCTACAGAATACATCTTTGGAACAGCGCGCAAGAGTCTGGTGTTCTCATACTCAAACAACATCGTGACCGGCATAAGCTTTCGCCTTAACGTATAGGTAAAACCGCATATAAATTTTTTGAAAAACTATTGATTTAATACCGAGAATGTGGTATTATATAAAACGGACTTGAGAAAAGTCCGCACGCTGGTATAGCTCAGCAGGCAGAGCGCATCCTTGGTAAGGATGAGGTCACCAGTTCGAATCTGGTTATCAGCTCCATAGCAAACAGGCACCCATCAGGGTGCCTGTTTGCTATTATACAAGTAAAGAGCTTATAACCAGATTCGAACAGGGCGTGCGGCTGTTTTAAGCGTTAGCGCAAAACAACCGTAAAAACGCTCCCGCGGAGCGTTTTTAGCCCACCGCGTTGATGAAGCATTTCCGAAAATACACGCCGCAACATGCGGGGCAGGTGTTTTTGACATATAAAACTTCGGTTATCAGCTCCACAGAGACAGGCACCCATTAGGGTGCCTGTTTTGCGTTACATAGTTTTTTGGGGGTATTATCAGAAACATCTCGGATCGTTTATGCTTGAGAGACGGCTATGCGAAAGCGAGCCTGCTCTCCAGGATAATAATCATTTGACCTTGAGCTTAACCGTTGCCTTTGCTGTGGCCTTGGCGTAGGTTTTTGTCGCCTTGGCCTTGAGCCGGATAGCTCAAAAATACTTTCGCTTTTTTTCATCCTTGTCAGCTCTTTGCGCAGGATTTCTTTTTTAAGTATAGCATGTTTTATAGCCGATTGCAAAACATTTATTGAAGATTTTTTTGTTCTTTTTGATATTTCCTTAAGTGTTATAAACAAAAAAAGACTCGTACGCGGGGATAATATCCTCAGCGTACAAGTCTTTGAAACTATCTGGTTTGATTGCCCGGATAGCGCTAAAAGTTTATTCTTTTGTCAGACTAATCATCGGGCTTACCGTCTGGTTTACGTCCAGTTCAACCTCATTGTAGCGGCGCATTCCCGTTCCGGCAGGGATGAGCTTACCAATGATGACGTTCTCCTTAAGTCCCATAAGGTGGTCGACCTTGCCCTTGATAGCGGCGTCGGTGAGAACTCTCGTTGTCTCCTGGAACGAGGCCGCGGACATGAAGCTGTCCGTCGCGAGAGCCGCCTTTGTAATACCGAGCAGCAGCTGGGTCCAGCTTGCCTCCTTGAGGCCTTCCTCGCCGTTTGCGATCCTGCGCCTGATGTCAGCGTTGGCCGCGAGCACCGCGGTCTTGTCGTAGGACTGACCGGCGATGAGATCGGTATCTCCGGCGTCGTCGAGTCTTACCTTCTTGAGCATCTGGCGTACTATTACCTCGATGTGCTTGTCGTTGATATCAACACCCTGCAGGCGGTAGGTTGACTGTACCTCGGAGATGAGGTAGTTCTGAACCGCGTTTGTGCCGAGTATCGCGAGCACGTCGTGAGGATTGACAGCGCCGTCGGTGATCTTGTCGCCCTTGCGGATATGCTGTCCGTCCGTAACCTTTACGCGGAAGCCGAAGGGGATGAGGTAGGCTCTTTCGTCACCTGTTTCGGGATTGAACACAACTGCGTGGTTGGCGTTCTTTCTCTCTTCAAAATGAACCTCGCCGTCGATCTCGCTTATTATGGCGAGACTCTTGGGTTTGCGCGCCTCAAAGAGCTCTTCTACACGCGGCAGACCCTGGGTAATATCCTCGGCCGAAGCAACGCCGCCCGTATGGAAGGTTCTCATCGTAAGCTGGGTACCGGGTTCGCCGATCGACTGAGCGGCTATAATTCCTACAGCCTCGCCGACTGTTACGGGATGACGGTTAGCAAGGTTGGAGCCGTAGCACTTGCGGCATACGCCGTGCTTTGCGCAGCAGCCGAGCACCGAGCGTATCTTGACGCTCTTTGTACCGCGGTCAAGAATGATCTTGGCCTCGTTGTCGCCCATCATCGTGTCCTTGGATACGAGCACGTTGCCGTTATCATCGCAGAAATCATCCACGAGGAAGCGGCCGATGAGTCGCTCGTGCAGATCCTCGATAACGTTGTCGTCGGCTACGATATCGAACACCTCGAGACCTTCCTTGGTTCCGCAGTCGTCGATATGGATAATTACCTCCTGGCTGACGTCAACGAGACGTCGGGTAAGATAACCCGAGTCGG
>CACYDK010000181.1 GCA_902773155.1 uncultured Ruminococcus sp. | reverse complement strand
CGAGATTCGCGACTTTCTTCACGGCGGCGAGCTCGCGGTCGACGGCTCCTTAAAGGGCTACACCGCCGTTTTGGTGAACGGTATTACAGTCGGCTTCGGAAAGGCCTCCTCGGGACGGCTCAAAAACAAATATCCAAAGGGATTGAGAACACTATGAAAAAGCTCTCCGATATAGGTACGATAAAAGATATTCTTTCGCGCTACGGCTTTAATTTCAGCAAGGGACTTGGGCAGAATTTCCTTATAAATCCGTCAGTTTGTCCGAGAATGGCCGAGCTATCCGGAGCAGGCGAGGGCGTCGGAGTGATAGAGATAGGCCCTGGGATCGGCGTGCTGACTCAGGAGCTGTGCAGGCTTGCGGATAAGGTGGTCGCCGTCGAAATCGACAAGCGGCTTATCCCCGTGCTCGAAGAGACTCTCTCGGATTTCGGCAACGTAAGCGTAGTTAACGCCGACGTTATGGAGCTCGACCTGCGCGCGCTGATCGACAGGGAATTTCCCGGAATGAGGGTAGTAGTATGCGCGAATCTTCCGTACTACATAACCTCGCCTATCATAATGAAGCTGCTCGAGGACAGGCTGCCCGTCGAGTCTATCACCGTAATGGTGCAGAAGGAGGCCGCTCAGCGTCTTTGCGCCGAGGTTGGTACACGCGAGAGCGGAGCTGTTACCGCGGCGGTGAATTTTTACAGCAGGCCGGAGCTGCTGTTTGGGGTCAGCGCAGGCTCGTTTATGCCGGCGCCTAAGATCGACTCCGCGGTGATCCGGCTGAATGTCTACAGCGAGCCGCCTTATAAGCTCGACGACAGCTCGAAATTCTTTAAAGTAGTCAGGGCCGCCTTCGCTCAGCGGAGAAAAACTGTATTAAATTCAATTAGTTCGTCTTTAGGACTTGAAAAACAGGCGGTAAATGAGTTATTATTAGATAGCGGAGTTGATCCGCGGTCCAGAGCCGAAAAGCTTACTATGGACGATTTCCTCAGAATAGCCGAAAGGATAGAGTTATGACAGAGCGTCAGAAAACCCTCTTTATTATCGCCGCCGTGTGCATAGCGGTCGCGGTCGCGGCCTTGATCGCCGCGATGATATTCAGCGGTATCGAGGGACCTACAGTCAGAATGATAGTGATAGCCGCGGCCTCGGCTGTTATGGCCTTTGCCGGTATCATTTTTGCCTGTATGTGTAAAAGGAGTGGGAAAGATGAAGAATAATGCAAAAAAGAAATACACCGGTTTTCAGAAGTTTTTGATCGTCTTTATACCGGTCATCGTGCTTTTGCTCATTGCCGCTATAGTAATGAGTCTTGCGTTCACCTTCCTGCCGATGGGCGGAAGCTCGATCCTCACCACGGGAAATATCACTATTGTGATGGCGCTGTGCTCGGCCTTGCTCGCGATAGTGTGCATAGTGTTCACGATTATTAACGCCGGCAAGGACAACGACGGGGAATAGCCGAAAGCATTTTAATAATACATAAATCAATAGTACGTAAATGTGTCGGGAAGAAGACTGCGCAACGCAATCCTCTTCCCGACAAATTTTATGCTAAAAACACTTTTATTTCAATATCAGTTCACAGAACGTTCAGTTTATCCATAAATTCCCTTCAATAAATGATTATATGATAGAGGCAAATCAAACGGAGGTGCGGAAAATGTACATAGTAAAGAACGCTTTAAAAAGCATCACCCGAAATAAGCTAAGAAATATACTTATCGGAATAATAGTGCTGATTATTTCCGTTTCGGCTTGCGTTTCGTTATCAATACGGCAGGCGGCTGAGGTCGCCAAGGAGGACACTCTCAGCGGTTTGTCGGTAACAGGACAGATATCCTTTGACCGCGAAAAGTCGATGAAGGATATGATGTCGCAGAGCCGGGACAGCTCAGACTCCGATTCCGACATCAAAACCGGAAAGCAGCGCTTCGATTTCGACGTCCTTCAGGGCTCGTCGCTCAGTCTTGACGAGTACATGACCTACACCAAGGCGCAGTCCGACGGCGATTCCTACTACTACTCGGCCGCCCTGTCGCTCAACGCTACGGGAAAGCTTCTGCCTTACGGCACCGAGGAGGAATCCGGCGACTCGTCAAGCTCGGAATCCAAGTCGGGCTCCGACAGCAACCCGGATAATGACGGCTTTAAAAACGGTCCGCCGGATATGCAGATGCCTCAGAACAACGACAGCTCCGGAGACTTCCGTCCGATGAAGCCAAATCAGGTCAATCAGGGAGATTTTCAGCTCACGGGCTACTCGTCCTACGACGCTATGCTCTCGATGTTCGGCGAGGACGGAACCTATACCGTGACCGACGGCGAAATGTTCGACGAGAACAGCGACGCCCTCGAATGTATTATTTCGAACGAGCTCGCGATTTATAACGACCTCAGCGTAGGCGATACGATCAAGCTTTCAAATCCAAAGTACGAGGACGAAACCTACAAGCTAAAAATCGTCGGGATCTACACCAACTCGGCCTCTTCGTCCGAGGAAGATACACGCTTCAGAATGAACGATCCGGCGAATAACATTTACCTTAGCTATAACGCCCTCTCTAAAATCGTATCAAAGTCAGAGAAGGCCGCCAATACCACTACAGACAGCGACGGCAATTCGACCTCTGCGGTTCTTAAGTCAAAACTCGCCTTTACCTACACCTTTAAGAGCGTTGAAAACTACGAGAGCTTCGCGAAAAAGGTGTACGATCTGGGGCTCAGCGAGGATTACAAGGTAAGCTCAAGCGACCTGCAGTCATACGAAAACAGCCTGCTTCCGCTCGAAACTCTCAGCACAACGGCGATCTGGTTCTTCTTCATAGTTTTGGGCGTAGGCGCGATCATCCTCATAACTCTAAATATATTCAACCTCAGAGAGCGCAAATACGAAATTGGCGTTCTGACTGCGATAGGAATGAAAAAGGCCAAGGTTTCCTTCCAGTTCGTCAGCGAGATATTCATTGTTACCTTTATCGCGCTGATAATCGGTACGAGCGTAGGCGCGGCCGTATCGGTGCCCGTAACCAACGCGTTGCTTCAAAACCAAGTCCAGAGCACGCAGGAGAGCGGGGAAAAAATAAACGACAAATTCGGATTTAAGCCGGACGGATTCCCCGGAGAAATGAGCAAAGGCAACCGCTTCCAGAGCTCAAAGGCAGTCGATTATGTCGATTCTGTATCCGGGGCTACAAATCTGATGGTAATTATTGAGCTTATCGGCGTTGGACTTGCGTTGACCATATTCTCCTCGCTGGCCGCTCTGATCAGTATTCTGAAGTACGAACCGCTGAAAATCCTTTCCGGAAGAACTTAAGAAACGAGGTGCATAAAATGAGTATTCTAAAATTGGAAAACATATCCTACCGCTACGATAAGAGCAGCCAATATGTTCTCAGAAACGTGAAT
>CACYDK010000180.1 GCA_902773155.1 uncultured Ruminococcus sp. | reverse complement strand
GACTTGTTAGCGTGAGCTCTAACTACCTTACCGTTTTTGGTGAGCTTAAAGCGCTTTTTTGCTCCGCTGTGTGTTTTGATTTTAGGCATAGTATTTATCCTCCCTATCTTTAATTACTTTGTTGGCTTTGGTGCTAAAAACATAAGCATATTACGGCCCTCGAGCTTAGCAGGCTTTGAAACTACAGCGTATTCCGTGCAAGCCTCTGAAAAACGCTTCATTAAATCGTAGCCAAACTCGGAATGACCCATCTCACGTCCGCGAAATCTTATGGATACCTTGACCTTATCGCCGTGCTTAATAAATTTCAAAGCATTATTAAGCTTTGTATTAAAGTCGTGAGTGTCGATATTCAGCGAAAGTCTAACTTCCTTGGTGTCGACAATCTTTTGATTCTTGCGGGCTTCCTTTTCACGCTTAGCCTGTTCGAATCTGTACTTTCCGTAGTCCATAATTTTGCATACAGGCGGTTTAGCCTGCGGCGCGACCTTAACGAGATCGAGATCATCCTTAGCCGCCAGATCAAGCGCTTCCTTAGCGGACATAATGCCCAGCTGTTCACCGGTAGCGCTGATTACGCGCAACTCGTTATCACGAATATCGTCGTTGATCTGAATTTCCTGCTTACTGATAACAAGCACCTCCAATAATAAAACAAATAATGCGGACAGATAACCGTCCGCATTACAATACAAATTAAGCTTTACACCTAAGTATTGACCCGTGCAGACGTTACCCCACAGGTGAAGACATTCAGTCTTTCTTTATTCTACCTAGGTTATTATACAACCATTAATAATATTTGTCAAGTATTTATTTTAAACAACCGCGAATCAATTCAGCGATCCTCTCGGAAGAATGACCGTCGAGATTATCAAAGAACATATCTCTGAATCTGGCAATCTTCTCGGTTTCAAAGTCTCCGTCCTTTATAGCGTTAATAAGATCGTAGAAGGTATAACAAATCTTACCGGGAATATAAAGCTTGAAATCAAAGTAGAAATCACGGGATTTGATATACGACTGCAAATCATAAGCATAGAAAAGCATGGGAATGTCAAGAAGCGAAGCCTCGAAAACAAGCGAGGAGTAGTCGCTGATGATAATATCCGAAACAAAAAGAAGATCGTTGATTTCCGTACTCTCGGAAAGGTCAATTACTCTGTCGGAGTACTGCTCGGGTATCGGATGCTGCTCGGTAATAAACGGATGATGTTTAATAATAATAGCGTACTCATCGCTTAGATTCTCGCATGCCTCGGCGATATCGAATAATTCCATGGGATATCTCGCGGTTTCCTTTACGTTTCCGCGGAAGGTCGGCGCGAATAGTATGATCTTCTTACCGACAAAGCTCGGATGCTCGTCAAAGAACTGTTTAGTGACCTTTTCCCTGTACTCGCTGTCAAAGAAAATATCGGTACGGGCAATACCTGTAGGAACAACGTTATCGGTAGCGATACCGAAGCCCTCACTATGACATTTTTTACAGAAGGCGGAGCTTACAGTAACATAATCGTAGGAGCGGTGCATACGGGTCGGCTGAGGAGAGCCCTTGGGCTTACCGAGACGGGTAAAGCCGAACGTTTTGAACGCTCCGCACGCGTGCCAGAGCTGTACGAGCTTTGTCTCGGGTTTTAAGTCGATAAGATGTATCTGAGGAGTATATTCATCTAGAATGATCACCTTACTTGTAGCGCACATCTCTGCGAAGTCGTCGATTTCTTTTCTTGATAAATCTCTTATCGGCTTAGTATTAAACATAAACTGAATATCGAGACTCTTATCGTCCTTGAGTTTATTATACACAAACTCAAAGTTTCCGGAGACCTCCTCGCGCCTAACCGAGAAGAAAGTTATCTTATTGGGCTGAACCGCGTGACGTCTCTTGTGCTTATACTTCTTTCGGATAAGATTTCTTTTGTATCTTTCCATAGTAAAGCTGTCTCTCGATACGGACGACATACGGTAGATAACGTATGATATCAAGCGCTTAAGCCCGTTGGGATCGTTTATCTTTTTGGGCATTGACACAAACCCTGTGAACGTAAGCAAGCCCTCAATTATAAACAAGGGTATGAGGATCAGCGAGAACAACAGCGCAATATACTTCAATACAAGATTTGCAAAGTTTGCGATCGCGGCCTTTCTGCCCTCGGACGCAAGCTTTTCCGGATATGACACAAAGCTGTAATGGTCGCCCTTAAAATCCACAGAGAAAAACCTGTTGTCCTGTTCGTATTCGACCGGAGTGATATCCATGGGAATATTCTCCTCGTAGAAATCGGCAAAGCTTACATGCAAGTGCATATCAAACGGGAGCCCCTGTCCCCTCGTTTTCCAGAAAATACAATCGAGACGGTAAGCGTATGTTCCGCTGAAAATACACTTTCCGTCAATATATATCTTATCCTTAGCTTTAATAACCAGAGGAATCCTTCTATCCTCTTTGCCGTTAGTAAAATAAAGTATAATCTTCGGTGAGGAGAGAAATTTAGGATTAATCGACGGGTCGATGAACTCGCCCGAAATATTGATTAACATAGATTTCTTCTCGATAACAACACTGTTGACACTAACGTTGTACTTCAACCCAAATCCCCCATAAAACTACTGTACTAATGAATAGAACTTATTTACCGCTTCTTCAAGCGGATAAGACTTTCCGTAAACGGACGATGAACCGGCAACAAAGATATCCGCTCCGCGGCTACGCATTTCACCGCAATGGTTCCAGCTTACGTGTCCGTCGACCTCAATAAGAACGTTCTTTCCGCTTTCGTCGATCAGTTTTCTTAATGCGGACAGCTTGTCCATACTGCCCGGAGCCATCGGCTGTCCGGCAAATCCGGGATACACCGTCATAAGCAGGATGGCGTAAACCTCATCGAGGTATTCGACAACGGCTTCAACCGGAGTATCGGGACTAATAGCTAGACACGGGCTTGCGCCCCTGTCTTTTATATCCTTCAACACCCTGTGAGCGTCCTCGCAGGCCTCCAGATGAACCGAAACCATATCGTTTTCACCGATTTCCATGGCGTCAAAAAACTGTTGCGGCTCAAAAGCCATAATATGGATATCCCTGCGGATATTTTTCATAGGCTTTTTGAAGCTCCTGACCATATTCGTATCAAAGGTGATATTTGGAACAAATTTGTTATCCATAAAATCAATATGAAGAAACTCAACGCCTAATCTATCAAGATTCTCAATTTCTTCCGCCAAATGAAGCAGATCGGCGCACATAACGGAAGGTGAAAGCATACCGCGCATATTTTACCTCATTAGTCGTTAATGACCATAACCTTGCTGTAGAATTCCTTGCCGTTTCTCATAATATCTAGACCCTCATCCATATTCTCAAGAGTAAATCTATGAGTAATGAGAGGCTTAACCTTGATTGCCCCGGAGGACATAGCGTCAACAACAACGCTCCAGTCGCTCGTGGGAGTATTATTGTAGGCAGAATTCCATGTTCCGAAAACCTGAAGCTGCTTTCTTAAAATCTGCCAGTAGGTGTTCTGCGGGAAGGTGAAATCTCCGTGAGGGTTTCCTACAAAGATGACCTTTCCGCCGGAAGCTACGCTGTCAAGACAGTTGCATGCCGTCGTTGCGATACCAACCGCCTCAATTGCGATATCGGCGCCGTTGCCGCCGGTTTTTTCCATAACCCATTCGATAGGATCGCCGTGAGAAGCGTTAAAGTGGTCAAAGAATCCAAGCTCTTCGATAAAATCATAGTTGTTCATATCGGTGCCAACGAGCAGAACCTTGCTCGCACCCCAGGCTCTGGCCCACTGGGCGATGATCATACCAATAGTACCGGGACCGTAAATAACGACTGTATCGCCGATATTAACTCCGGCACGTCTTAAAGCGTGGAGACCTACGGCTACAGGTTCGGCCATCGCGGCTTCTTCAAAGGTAACGTTATCGGCTATAGGAACGAGGTTCCATACGGGTACTCTTACATATTCGGCAAAGGCGCCGTCTGAGCGGGAGCCGAGATAATCATAGCTCTTACAGGTTTCATAAACACCTTTATTACAGCTTGTACACTTGCGGCACGGAATAAGCGGAAATACTGCCGCTCTCGTACCGATAAGGTGTTCATTCTCCTTAGCGGCGGCCGCTACAACCTCACCGGCAAACTCATGACCGGGAATCGTGGGAAAATGATATGTTCCATTGACAAATATTCTCGGGATATCCGATCCGCATATACCGCAGGCTCTGACCTTAAGAAGAACCTCATCCTCCTTGAGCTCGGGAATCGGGTAATCCTCATACCGTAAATCTCCGACCGCGTGTAAAACGCGAGCTTTCATGGTGTCCATAAGAAACCTCCTTTAACCGTTAACTATAGTTTTAAAAGCATCTAAAGCTTCTATGGTAGTAATTTTGAAGTTGCGTTCACTGCCCTCTACAAGGCGGATCTTCATATTATGCCTGTAAGCGATCTCGCTGCTTCCGGCTGTTGCGGCAATTTCATCGTCGCTTACCGAGCGATGTATCTCAAGATACTTCTTAAAATCAAAGCTTTCGGGAGCCTGACCCGCAAAAAGCTCGGAACGCTTGAGCAAATTGTCAATACTCTTGCCGTCCTTGCTCTGATAAATAGTATCCTTAACGCTTATAACAGGCATAGCTCCGTCGTCCTCAACAGCTCCGACAATACAATCATCAATGATCTTATCGGAAACCAGAGGACGTGCGGCGTCGTGGATAATACATACGGTAGTTTCGGGGGCATTTTCCTCGGCGGATAAAAGTCCGTTGAAGATGGAGTGCTGTCTTGTTCTTCCTGCCGGAGCGTATCCGCATACCCGGGTAATCCCGTATTTAGCAACCTGCTCCTCGACGTATTCCTTCCACTCGTCGCTAACGACAATGACAATACTGTCGATATTTTTATGCTTCTCAAAGATCTCCAAACAATAAATGATAATCGGCTTATCGTTTACTATCAGATACTGTTTCGGGCAGTCGACTCCCATTCTGGAGCCTACTCCTCCAGCAAGTATAATCGCGGTATTCATAATTACCTCCATAGAGTAGCATTCAAATAATTTTACCACAGAAAATACACAAAGTCAATTTAGAAGCAGATTCTATTTTTATTATTGCGGTATTTTCTAGAAATAAGTATAATCTTTAAGAATAATGCTGTCAATTTTTGTAAAAAGAATGTAACTATTTGCAGTTTTTCTTGCAATCATCACTCTGTTATGATAATATCAAAATGGAAGTGATATAATGAATCCTTATGAACTGAAACACTATAAAAAACAGTGCTCCGGGATCGGGCTTTTAATTATTCTGACGTCTATCACACTGAGCATTGTGCCTACCGCGCTGTATTTATTGTGTTACTACGCTTTTAAAGTGAATCCGACAAATCCGGTGTTGGAGCCTATAATAGACATAATAACCTCGATAACAAGTATTTTTCTTACAGGTCTTTTTTATGGAAAAATATCCGAGAGAAGCCTTTCGGAGCTCGTACCTGTAAAAAAAGGAAGATTTACCGACGTTCTCCCTTTGGTGTTTATGGCTCTTACCACATCTTTTGTTTCGAGCTACATGACTGATATCCTGCTTACGAATTTCAGCTTTTTTAACATTGAAAACGGAGTAAACCTCGAAACAAATATTCCCGACGCGCCAATGTTTATTCTCCAAATTTTCAGCGTTGCCGTTATTCCTGCGCTTGTTGAAGAATTCCTTTTCAGAGGAATTATTCTGCACACGATCAAGCCATATGGCTCAACGCTCGCAATACTGGTTTCATCGGTGCTTTTCGCTCTGCTTCACGGAAATATCACCCAAATCCCCTTTACATTCGTTGTGGGTCTTGCGCTCGGTTTTATGACAGTAAAGGAACAATCAATCATTCCTGCTGTAATCACGCATTTCCTGATAAACCTTTTCAGCGTTATTGTCAGCGCAATGCTGCAAAGCAATATGGACGAAACGCTGTTAAACATCATCTACTTTGCGGTAATACTTATTGTAGCAGTTGCCGGACTTGTTTGCGCCGGTGTAATCGGAATTAAAAAGGACTACTTCAGTATTTCCGATGTAAACAGAATTGAATATCGATTCAGAGTCAAAAAGTGCTTCACATCAGCCGGTATGATAGTCGCCGGAATCATACTGATTTTAAGAACATTAGAGACGATCAGCATATGAATAACGAAGATTTTATGAGACTCGCTATCGAGCAGGCAAAGATAGCATATAAGCTGCGAGAAGTCCCGATAGGAGCAATAATAACCAAAAACGGCGAGGTTGTTTCTTCTGCCTATAACCGCAGAGAAACAGGAAAAAACGCTCTTTTCCACGCTGAAACCGAGGCAATTTACAAGGCCTGCGAAAGGTTAGGCGGCTGGAGGCTATGGGAATGCGAGCTTTATGTAACGCTGGAGCCGTGTCCTATGTGCGCCGGAGCCATTGTTAACGCGAGAATCCCTAAGGTATATTTCGGAGCATACGATAAAAAGAACGGTGCGTGCAGTTCGAATTTAATGCTTTTCAATATGGAAAACAATTTTCGTCCGGACTTTACAGGCGGCATTCTGGGTGATGAATGCTCGGAAATATTAAAAAACTTTTTTATTGATATGAGAAACAGACGGTTCAAATGAGCCGTCTGTTTTAATTTTGGTTATAGTATTCAAG
>CACYDK010000179.1 GCA_902773155.1 uncultured Ruminococcus sp. | reverse complement strand
GGTCAAGGAGATCAAGCATAAAAACAGTTTTAGAATCATTTCAGACGACGAGGTATACACCTGTGATTCGCTCATCATAGCCACGGGAAGCTGTGCTTCACCTAAGCTGGGCGCAAGCGCTGAAGGCATTAGTATGCTGTCAGCTCTCGGACATAAAACAAATAAACTTTCCCCCGCTCTTTGCCCTGTCAAGGTCAACGATAGTATTTTAAAGCAACTAAAAGGGCTGAGAGTTAACGGAAAAGCTGAAATTATTGATGATAATAATTCCATTAAAGAAGAATGCGGAGAAATACAATTTACTGAAAAGGCTCTTTCGGGTATCTGTGTATTCAATTTAAGCTCGTATGTTAATAAGCTCGACACTCCCAATATAAGGCTTTCGTTCTTGCCTGATATGAGCTTTACCGATATTATGACCCTGCTTGAAAAACAACGTGAAATAATGAAAGAACGTCCGCTAGACGACCTGTTTACAGGTATTTTTCAAAGAAAACTCGGTTCTGCAATTATAAAACGCGCCGGGATAGGAATGAATAAATCCGAGGTTGGAGCGTTAAAACCAAACGAACTAAAAAAAATAGCGTCAGTTATTAACGATTTTAGGTTTAAAGCGGAAAAGAATTATGATTTCAATAACGCGCAGGTAGTTTCCGGCGGAGTTTTGGCAGAAGATATTAATCAGTACACAATGGAAAGCAAAAAAATCAAAAACCTTTTCATTTGCGGAGAGGCTGTCGATATCGACGGCGACTGCGGTGGCTTTAACCTTCAATTTGCATTCGCCAGCGGACTTTGCGCAGGAGATAACGTATGATAAGAGTAAGCAATTTAAGGCTCCCTTTAGACTATGACGACGAATATCTGAAATCCACGGTCTCAAAGGAACTGCGAATAAGTCCTGATGCCGTTATAAAAATTGAACTGTACCGTCGTTCAATAGACGCCAGGAAAAAGAACGACGTTCATTTTACGGCCACAATTGACGTTGAGGTGAATTCTAACGAAAATAGACTTGTGAGCAAATCTAAATCAAAGAATGTATCTATAGCAAAGCCCTACGAATACAGTATCCCGAAACACAAAAAGCTCAACAAGCGCCCTCTGATCGTGGGCTTCGGACCTGCCGGAATGTTCGCGGGACTAATACTCTCCCACGCAGGTGAAAAGCCGCTGATAATTGAGCGCGGAGCCGACTGTGATTCGAGGGTGCAAGATATAGAGAGCTTCATAAAGACCGGAAAGCTCAATACTGAGTCGAATATCCAGTTCGGCGAGGGCGGTGCGGGTACCTTCTCGGACGGAAAGCTGACGACCGGGACAAAGGATTTCAGAGTCAGAAAGGTTTTTCTTGAGTTCAAAAACCACGGAGCGCCGGATGAAATCATGTACAATGCAAAGCCGCATATAGGCACTGACAAGCTCAGAGAAGTAGTAAAAAATATCAGAAATGATATAATAAACCACGGTGGCGAGGTGTTGTTCAACACAAAGCTATGTGATTTAAAGATAAAGGACGGTCAAATCTGCGCGGCTGAAATCGAGCGGTTTGGGAGGAAAGAGCTCATTGAAGCTGAAAATGTAATCCTTTCAATCGGCCACAGCTCGCGCGATACTATGAAAATGCTCCTTGACAGAAGCGTTTTTCTTGAACAAAAACCGTTTTCTGTAGGTGTGAGGATCGAACATCTCAGAGAAAAAATAGACAGAAGTCAATTCGGCCCTTTTGCCGGTGACAAACGTCTAGGAGCTGCTCCATACAAGCTTAATGTAAGGGCAAAAAACGGTAGAGGCGTCTACACCTTCTGTATGTGTCCCGGCGGAGAGGTCGTTCCCGCGTCGAGCGAGGAAAAAATGGTTTGTACTAACGGAATGAGCGAATTCGCCCGAGATAAAACCAACTCTAATTCGGCATTGCTCGTAGGAGTAAGTCCGGAGGATTACGGGGACAGTTCTCCCATTTCAGGCATTGAGTTTCAGCGTAAAATAGAGAGAGCCGCCTATATTGCCGGAGGCGGAGATTACGCCGCTCCGGTTCAGCGCGTAGGCGATTTTCTGAAAGGGATTAAGTCAGAGCGATTTGGAGAAGTGCTTCCAAGCTACGGCAGAAATACGAGCTTCTCTGTGCTTGACAGATTATTCCCGGAATATGTTACCAACGCTATGAAGGAAGCCATTGTTCAGATGGACTCAAAACTCAGAGGCTTTGCACATCCGGACGCTATTCTTACAGGCGCTGAGGCGAGAAGCTCCTCTCCTGTCAGAATAACAAGAAATCCGGAAACACTACAGTCAGTCAACGTAAAAGGACTTTATCCCTGCGGAGAAGGCGCGGGCTATGCCGGTGGAATCGTATCGGCGGCCGTAGACGGAATAAAATGCGCGGAAAAGGTATTATGCGAATAAAACTCTTTGTCGGAGTTTTAAAAAAAGAACCGACCCGAAATCTCGGGTCGGTTTACTTTTGCGACTAAATCTGTAAGCCGGGTTCTGTCGTGAACAGTCATCTATCTTGGCAGAGCGTTGCCGCTGCTGCTCAACGCCACCTCCACGGGACTGCCGAGCAGGCATAATGTCCCTCCACGGTGTTGCTCCAAACAGGGTTTACACGCCCGATACGTCTCCGTATCTGCGGTGAGCTCTTACCTCACCTTTCCACCC
>CACYDK010000178.1 GCA_902773155.1 uncultured Ruminococcus sp. | reverse complement strand
TGAGATATCATAGGTACTCGAAAGCGACAAACTTCCGTACGCCAACAAGACGTCCATAAATATATGTCATCCTGTACAGCGGTACAAGTTTTAATCTAGTTAAAACGATAAGTTGTCATTTCCTTACTTTTTACCTGCTTTTGGGCGCTTAGCGCCATACTTGGAACGAGCCTGCATACGTCCGGAAACACCCTGAGCATCCAAAGTACCGCGGATGATGTGGTAACGTACACCAGGTAAGTCCTTAACACGGCCGCCACGGATCAGAACAACGGAGTGTTCCTGAAGGTTGTGGCCTACGCCGGGGATGTAGGAGCTGACTTCGATACCGTTTGAAAGTCTTACTCTCGCGATCTTTCTCAGCGCTGAGTTAGGCTTTTTAGGTGTAGCTGTCTTTACGGCAGTACAAACGCCTCTCTTCTGCGGTGAAGCCTGATCGGTAGCGCGACTCTTCTGCGAGTTCCAACCCTTTAAGAGAGCCGGAGCCTTGGCCTTCTTCTCAGAAACCTCTCTACCCTTACGTACAAGCTGGTTAAATGTAGGCATACTTCTCCTCCTTCTTTTAAAAATTTTTATTTACAGAACGGTTGCCCGTCCGAAATAAACTTATAATACATACGGTATTATACCGCGCGCAGACGATAAAATGCACAATAATGCGCAGATTTCATCGGAAAAATAATGCGTTTTACACAGTGCGCGTGACGCACTGAGGCACATTAGTCCACAGTAATTGATGATACCACATTCCGACTGCGTTTGTCAAGATTTTTTTGATTTGCAACAAGGAAAACGGCCGAGGATTCGGCCGTTCTCTTAAACTGAAGATATTATAGTGCTTGAACCTTGATCTCGCCGTTTTCGGCTGTGATATGCACCCCGGCGATTTCGCCGTCGCGGCGCGCGATGATCTCACCTGTGATCTTATCCTCAACGTTCTTGCGGATGTAGTTTCTAAGGTCTCGCGCTCCGCTCGAGCCACCCGCGGCTTTTTCAGCCACAAGCTCGCATACGCTGTCGTCAAAGCTGAGCTTTATTCCCTTTTCAGCGAGAGGCTCCGTATATTCGTCGAGCATAAGCTTGGCGATATTCTTGTAATCGTCGCCGCTGAGAGCGCGGAACACGATGATCTCGTCGACTCTGGCGATAAACTCGGGACGGAGGAATTCTCTTAGCCCCTTCATCGCCCTCTCCTTGACAATATCCTGCTCCTGACCGCCGAAGCCAAGGGCGTTTTCGCGGCGTTCGGAGCCGGCGTTGGAGGTCATTACGATAACGGTGTTTTCAAAATTTACGCTTCTGCCGTGTGCGTCGGTCAGACGTCCCTCGTCAAGTATCTGCAAAAGTATATTCAGCACGTCGGGATGCGCCTTTTCGATCTCGTCGAAGAGGAGCACCGAGTAGGGACGGCGGCGAACCTTCTCCGTTACCTGTCCGGCCTCGTCGTAGCCTACATATCCGGGAGGCGAGCCTATGATCTTGGAAACCGAGTGCTTCTCCATAAACTCGGACATATCGAGACGGATCAGGGTCTCGGGGGTGTCGAAGAGCTGCTGGGAGAGAACCTTTACGAGCTCTGTTTTTCCGACGCCGGTGGGACCGACAAAGATGAACGAGGCGGGACGGCGGCGCGGAGAAATCTGGACTCTGCTTCTTCTTATTGCGGCGGCGAGGGCGCCTACGGCCTCGTCCTGGCCGATGATCTTTTTCTTGAGTTCATCCTCGAGGTCGGCGAGCTTGGAGAGCTCGTTCTCGCGTATTCTGGAGGAAGGGATACCAGTCCAAAGCTCAATGACCTTAGCGATATCCTCCTCGGTAACGACTGTGTTCACCTTGTCCATATCTATCGCGGCGAGCTCCTGGTCGACCTTGGCGATAGCAGAGCGAACCTCGGCGAGCTGCTCGTAGTTTACCTCTTCCTCGTTCTCAATCTCTGTCATCTTTGAGCTCAGGCCGCGCTTTTTAAGCATAAGCTTGTCATAATGCTCGAGCTCCTTGTTTCTCAGAGCCGCGCAGGCGCAGCTTTCGTCGAGAAGGTCGATGGCCTTGTCTGGAAGGAAACGGTCGTTTATATAACGCTCGGAGAGTATAACTGTCTTGCGCACGATATCGTCGTCGACGCGCACGCGGTGGTGAGCCTCGTAGTAATTCTTTACACCGGCGATAACCTCGATGGCGTCCGCTATTGAAGGCTCGGCGACCTTTACGGGCTGGAAGCGGCGCTCGAGCGCGCTGTCCTTCTCGATGAACTTGCGATATTCGTTGAAGGTGGTCGCGCCGATAACCTGGATCTCGCCGCGTGAAAGCGCGGGCTTGAGGATATTGGCGGCGTTCATTGTACCTTCGCTGTCGCCTGTTCCGACAAGGTTATGTACCTCGTCGATAAAGAGGATGATATTTCCGGCCTCTTTGATCTCCTGGGTAAGTCCCTTTATGCGGCTCTCGAACTGTCCTCTAAACTGAGTTCCGGCTATAAGCGAGGTGAGGTCGAGCAGGAAAATCTCCTTGTCGACAAGTCGGAGCGGAACGTTTCCGGAGGCGATCCTGAGAGCGAGTCCCTCGGCGATAGCGGTTTTACCTACGCCGGGCTCGCCGATGAGACAGGGATTGTTCTTTGTACGTCTTGAGAGGATCTGGATAATGCGCTCGATCTCCTTATCGCGCCCGATGATGTTATCGATCCTTCCCTCTCTCGCCTTTTCGGTCAAGTCCTCGCAGTAGAGGTTGAGGTGCTTGCGCTTTTTATCAAACTTTTTGCCTTTTTTTCTTTCCTTGCGCTCACTTCCCGACTGCTTCTCGCTGTTTCCCCCGAAGAGGTTGTTGAAGAACGGGAAGGTCGGAGCTCCGCCCGGGGTGAAGTCGCCGTTGTCCTCGGTCTGCTCCTGGAACTGCTCCATCTGCTCGGCGAGGTTATCGACGCTCATATTTTGCATAAGGTCCTTCATATTGTCGTCGTTCAGGAAAGCGTTCATCTGATCCTGGACTGTCTCCAGATCCTCGTCGGAGAGTCCCATCTTATTAATCAAATCCTCGACCGGCTTGATGCCGAGCTCCTTTGCGCAGGTGAGGCAGTAGCCGGTTGGAGGCGTATCTGAGTTGCTGTTGGTGGAAACAAAGACCACGGCGGGTCGTTTTCCGCATTTACTACAAAGCATATTTTACTCCTTTTCTATCTAAAAAACGCAGAAAGCGCGTCAGTCTTTTTCTTTAAGAAGCGACCTGTAAATCATAAAATACCTTACAAGCGCAAATATCATAAGTCCCGCGGTAAAGCCAAGCAGGCCGAGCGAGAGCAGATCGTTCTCGTAATTAAACGCCGCCTTAAGAAAGACTATCAGGCAAACGGAAACATAGAACACAAAGGTTCCTACCTTTCCGTACCATTTTGCCGCCGGAGGCGCGATATCCTTCTTGAGCAGCTTAGAGCCGCCGATGAGCATTACAACGTCCTTGATGATAAGCACGACCATAACGGGAAGGACTATCGGCGTGAATATCGTAATACAAACCATAATAGCGATAAGCGTCAGCTTGTCGGCTA
>CACYDK010000177.1 GCA_902773155.1 uncultured Ruminococcus sp. | reverse complement strand
GGAGCCATTAAGCCCACCGATCCCTCAGTTACCGACCCGACAGAGCCGGGAGCCATAAAGCCTACCGATCCCTCAGTGACCGACCCGACAGAGCCCTCAGTGACCGAGCCGATCGAGCCTGCAGTTATCAAAAAGGCCAAAAACTCGATCATGGTTACTGTCAAGACAAAGACCGTAAAGGCGAGCAAGCTCAAGAAAAAGGCTCAGAAGGTCAAGCCGCTTACTATCAAGAACGCTCAGGGCAAGGTCAGCATAAAGATAACCAGCGCTAAAAAGGCGATCAAAAAATACCTCAAGTTCAGTTCAAAGGGCACTCTTACCATAAAAAAGTGGAAAAAGGCCAAGAAAGGCACATACAAGATCAAAGTAAAGATCACCGCAAAGGGCAACGCGCAGTACAGCAAAAAGACCGTTGCAAAGACGGTGAAGATAAAGGTGAGCTGAGCCCTGTAAGCCAGGAGATGCTCATGATATCCCGGTCGGGCGCCGGCGGTAAGCTTTCTGCCCGACCGAGATTGATAATTATCAATCATCAATTGTCCATTGTCAATTGTCCATTGCCAAAGGAGTATCATATGAAAACGTTAAAAAAAGCCCTCAGCCTGATCCTCGCGCTGCTTATCCTCTCCGGTGTGCTGGCGGTGTCGCCGCTTACAGCCTACGCGACTGAGGCGACTCGCACCTACGGCGCTTTTACGTATATGTTAGAGGAAAAGAGCCCGGATAATATCGTATTACATATAACCGGTTACGATCATAAAAACTACAAGGATACCGAGATCGTAATTCCCGACAGTATAGACGGAAAACCTGTGCGTTATATCGAAAGGGACGCTTTTAACTTTTCCGGCGACGAGTCCCACCCGGTCAAGTCGATATATATTCCCGATTCCATAGTTAGTATTTATAATGGCGCTTTTTACAAATGTCCCGTAGAATCGGTCAGACTCCCGAATAAATACGAGTTCAGTTATTTTCAAGAGAACAGGTTCAGCGATGTTTTTAAAGATTGCAATAAAATCAAGGAATTCATCGTCGACTCGGACAACCTTTACTATGCTGTGTATGACGGAATTCTTTATTCCAAGGGATACATCACATTGGCATACTATCCTCCCGCTCTGCCGTGGAAGGATTTTAAATACCCCTCTGCCCTACGTATTATTGGAAACGAGGCCTTCGCCGATTGCCAGAATTTCCCCAAAACCTACAGCGTTCCAAATAAAGTAAGTGAGATTAAAGGTCTTGCTTTTAGTGGAAGACATGTGGAAAAGGTGACCCTCCCCTCGGAAGTTACCAAGATTCAGTCCGGAGCATTTGACGAATGTACCAGTCTTAAGGAGATCAATCTCGAAAAGGTAGAAGAGTTAGGCACCTACGCTTTTTTTAACTGTAAAAGTCTGGAGTCCGTCAACCTCAAAAGCATGGGGGAAATCGGTTCAAGCGCCTTCAAGGGCTGCGATAAGATCACGAGCTATAACCTTGAGAGCGTAAAGAAGATCGGAGAAGCCGTCTTTGAGGGGAGCAACGCGTCGACCTTTACCTTAAAAAACATTGAAACAATAGGCGCCAGGGCGTTTAGGAATTGCAAAAACATTACGGGAATCAATTTGCGCGACGTCACTTCTATAGGAGAAAGTGCCTTTGAGGGTTGCACCGGGCTCAAGAGCCTCGACCTTTCCGGCAGCAACGAAAAAGAAATAGGTAAGTCGGCTTTTTCGGGCTGTACAGGGCTCGAGAGCGTCAACCTGCTGAATGTAGGCTCTATAGGCGAATCCGCCTTTAAATCTTGCACTAAGCTTACGACGCTCGACCTTTCGGGTGGTACGTCAAAACATATATATTCGTATGCCTTTGAAAATTGTTCGGCTCTTCAAAGCGTTAACCTTAATATCGTCAGTGTAATAGGACAAGGCGCGTTCAAGTCGTGCGTTAAACTCCAAAGCGTCGATATTTCCTCGGGCACGCTAGAAAAGATTGATAACGAAGCCTTCGAAAACTGCTCCAAGCTTACGTCGGTATCGCTGCCTGCTTCGCTTAAGAATCTCGGCGTCCGCGTCTTTAAGGACACTGCTCTCAAGTCGATAACGATCGCCGACGGCAACAAGTATTACACAACTCGGGACGATATCGTTTACAAGAGGAATCTTGATAATAATTTTGATACTCTTGTTATGTGTCCTCCAAAAAAATTCATCGCTTCCTTTACAGTGATGACCCTCGTCGATACGATAGCCGACTACGCGTTCGAGGACGCCAACATCCTGAACGTCATAACTCAGGACGGCTCCACTACTACAATCGGCAAATACGCCTTCGCAAATTCCTCCCTGACCGGTATCAAGATATGCGATTCCATCACGACGATAGGAACGGGAGCCTTCTTAGGAACGGCCTCGCTCGGCGGTACCACCATCGGCAAGAGCGTAAAGGAGATCCCCGATAAGGCCTTTATGGACTCAGGGCTGAAAACCGTCACCTTAAACAGCATTGTGACCTCGATCGGGGATAGCGCGTTCGAAAATACCAAGCTGACGGCGATCAAGCTTCCCGGCACACTTAATAGCATAGGGAAACGCGCGTTTATGAAAACAAATCTTTCAGAGGTCGACCTGCCGAAAAAACTTTCCTACATCGGCGAGGGCGCCTTTGAGGGCACAAAGCTTACTGAGCTCACGGTTCCGGGAACAGTACTCAGAATTCGCTCGAGGATCGTTTTCGGATGTCCGATCGAAAGCGTTACTTTAGATTACGGAGTCGTTTTAATAGAGAAGGACGCGTTCAGCGGTTGCTCAAGCATAGAGGTTTTAAAGCTTCCCGAAACCATTGAAACGATCGAAGACCATATCTTAGACACTGAAAAGAGGTGTGTGATTATCGGCGCGAACGCTGTGGCAAAAATCTACGCGCTCAAGAATAATTATCTTTTCTTTACATATCCAGACTGGAACGAAGCTAACAAGGAATATAATTTTAAGGCTGTTAATTCAGAATTGTATTTATACGGCTTCAAAAAGGACGAAAGAGTCGTGACGGTTCCCGATTCTTTATATGGTAACAAAATCTATTACATGGATACCAAAAACCTTTTCAATGGCCTTACAAAGTTAGAGGTCCTGAAGGTCGGCGGCACCTATTATAAGGGCAGGATCCCGAAAGACCTGTTCAACAGCTGCAAGAATATTAAAAGCCTTGTATTGCTCGAGACAGTCAGCACTCTCGATGTGGGAGCCGCGAGCGATCTCGAGCAGCTCGAGGGCGTGACCTTCCCGAGTAGCCTTAAGGGTATTTCGAAGCAAGCGTTCAGCAACTGTAAGTCACTGAAAAAATTGGATTTTACCGATACGTTAATTACTATCGAAGAAAACGCCTTCAGCGGCTGCAATTCGCTCGAAAGCCTTACTCTGCCCGAAAATCTGAGCTCTATCGGTAAAAACGCCTTCGCAAACTGCGAGTCGCTTAAAACCGTCGAGTTCCCTCCGAAACTCTATCTCATCGACGAATACGCCTTCGGCGGCTGCTCTTCTCTAGAGAGTGTTTCCGTAAACAACGGCGCCGTAATACGAAGAAGAGCCTTCGCCGACTGCGACGGGCTCAAAACCGCCGAGATAAACACCGGCTCAGCCACGTTCGACGTGGGCGATAAGGTGTTTGAGAACTGTACCGCGCTCGAAAGCGCTACCATATCGGGAATCTACTTTAGAACAGTGCCGGAAAGCACCTTCAGGGGCTGTACGGCTCTCAAAGAGATAAAGATCGACGGCGCAAAGGAGATAGGCAAGCTCGCTTTCGACGGCTGTACGGCTCTCGACGACCCAAAAATCCCGAACACCCTCGAAAAAATCGGCGAGGAGGCGTTCAGAAACTGCACGGGTATCAAGACCCTTAAGCTAAGAACCCGTCTCAACGAGATCAGCAAGCACGCCTTTATCGGCTGCACGGGTCTCACCAGAGTTACAGTTCCGAGCTCTGTCAAGACTATCGGAAGTCACGCGCTAGGATTTACCCTTGTGAGCAACGCCTATACCAAGATCGACGGCTTCGCTATCGACTGCGTCGACGGCTCGGCGGCGTTCGAGTACGCTCTGGAGCACGGTTTCCCCGTTGTGGGCGATCTTATCTACAAGCTGCTCGACGACGATACCTACGAGGTCTCGCTATACTGCGGAACCAAAAACGAGCTCACGATCCCCGATACCTTCGGCGGAAAAAAGGTAAGCTCTATAGGCGAGACAGCATTCCTCGCCAGCGATACCCTTCAGAGGGTAATCATCCCCGAGGGCGTGACTAAAATATCAAGGGACGCTTTCAGAGACTGCAAAAAGCTCAAAAGCGTGACCATTCCGGCGAGCGTCACGACAATAGAATCCGGAGCGTTCATCGGCGCCGACAGCCTGACCGACGTCATACTCTCCGAGGACAATCCCAATTACACCTTCTACAACGGCGCGATTTATAACAAAGACAAAACCGAGCTTATCATATACGCCGACAGGCTCAACAGGATGAACTGCTTCATCCCAAATACCGTTAAGAAGATCGACCCCTACGCGCTCGAAAGCTTCAAAAACCTGCTCAACGCCTCCCTGCCCGAAGGCCTCGAGGAGATAGGCGAGGGCGCGTTCTACAACTGCGCGAACCTGCGCAGCATTACGGTGCCCGCCTCGGTTACTGAGATCGGTGATAAGGCGCTGGGCTTCTACAACGGCAGTACAGGCGATACGCTCACCGACGGCTTCACGGTCTATACGGAATCCGGTACAGCCGGAGCAGACTACGCCGACTACAGCGGAGTCACGCTCGTCAAAACCGACGTGCCCGAGACGACCGTTCCGGCTACCGAGCCTGCCACAGCCTCAGAAAACCAGATCACCTTCAGCTACCTGCCCGACTCTATCTCCAACAAGGCCTCGTTCAGATTTGTGTTGACCGACAAGGACGGCGCCGACCATTCTTCGGAGCTCAGCGAGACTCCGATGGAGCTCGAAGGAGTCGCGGTCAGAAACGCTAAGATGTACTACGATTACACGATCGACCAGGCTGCCGTTAAGCAGGAGTTCGACGGCGAATGGTACACGGTGCTTAAGCTCACCCCCGAGCAGCTCTTTGCCGCCAAGGGCAAGGTAGTAAGGTACGACGGATCGATTTACGGCGATGGCGCTGCAACTGCGACCGACCCGAGCGAGACGGCACAGCCTGCGTCGGAAAAGCCGACCGAGCCTGCAACGGCGAAGCCGACCGACGGCAAGACCGACCCGACCGAGGCCGTAACAGACAAACCAGCAGAGCCCTCAACTGATAAGCCGACCGAGCCGGTATCAGAAAAGCCTACAGAGCCTGCGACAGACAAGCCCGATGATCCTGTTGTCACCGATCCACAGCCGATCACTCCCGAGCCCACAGATCCTGCAGTTGAGCCTACGGATAACAAGAAGGATAATCCCGTAAAGGTAACGGCCAAGGCCAAGACAGTAAAGCTCAAAAAGCTCAAGAAAAAGGCTCAGAAGGTCAAGCCTCTTACTATCAAGAACGCTCAGGGCAAGGTCAGCATAAAGATAACGAGCGCTAAAAAGGCTATCAAAAAGTATCTCAAGTTCAGTTTAAAGGGCACTCTTACCATCAAAAAGTGGAAAAAGGCCAAGAAAGGCACATACAAGATCAAAGTAAAGATCACCGCAAAGGGCAATTCCAACTACAAGTCCGCAAGGATAACAAAGACGGTTGTAATAAAAGTTATTTGATCCGTAAAGCGCAAGGCGGTTGGAAATCCGACGGAAAGCTTTATCAGGAATACACGATCGTCATTTATTTGAGCGATACGACCTTGGATAAGGTTCACACCGCGGCGGATGAAATGATCAAGACCTTCAATCAAAGCTCCGTGCTTATTCAGGAGAACCAAACAAAAACCGAGTTTTACGGCGGCGCGGACGAATAAGCATTATAGTATCTAGAAGAAATCACAATGCAATAAACAATGAAAAGTCCCTTGGAATTATTCTCAGAATAAAACCAAGGGATTTTTTCGATTAAATTCGCTGTATCTGATCAAAAAGTACGCACTTTTTATGATGTAGTTTTAATAATTGTAATATATCACAAATTTGGACATTTGTTTTTGTCGAATATCACTATATAAAAAGCAATAAAAAAGTGTTATAATGTGCATAAGTTTCATCAAAATAGCTAAAGGGGATAGTTTTATGAACAAAATGAAAAAAACTGCGTCTTTCCTGCTGATCGCGGCTATGCTTTTAAGCGTTATTTGCATAGCGCCGTTCAGCGCGGTAGCTGCGACAAAGAATATCCTATCAACTGCTGATGGCGATTTTACTGAAATCAGTACGGCTGATCAACTAATGGACGTTATTAATGTTCACAAGGAGAATGGTGGATTTTATCCAAATCAGCGCGTCAAGCTTATGAACGATATAACGATAAACACCTATGGATTAGATTCGTCCTTTAGAAATTCCAACGAAAGTAATCAACGTTTTTTCAGAGGGGTTTTTGACGGTAACAATCATACAATAACCGTT
>CACYDK010000176.1 GCA_902773155.1 uncultured Ruminococcus sp. | reverse complement strand
CGAAAGGTCCTTCATTCCCTTGAGCAGTCCTGTGATACTGCCCTTTTTGCCCAGATAAGATACTCTCGCTTTTTCAAGGTCAACAAGGTCGGAAATCTTTTCCAGCTCGCTTTCAAGCTGAGAACGCAGTGTAATGATTTTGTCGTCCATTTTTACCTCCGTTATATAATGATTCTATTTGTGAGATTTATTTACAGCAGAAAACAAAAAGTCCCTCCGTAAAAACGAAGGGACGAATATAATCCGCGGTACCACCCTGATTTTTGCTAAAGAGCAAACACTCCTTTGACCTGTAACGGGGTCTGCCGTTGAGGCCTACTGTGTTTCAGCCTCACCGCTCCAAAGCGAACTTCACTCCCCGCCCTTGTACGTTCGTTTACAGCCTCGGCGAACGCTCTCTTAACTCGGGATTGAGGGGCTACTCTCTTTATCAACGCGTTGTCTTGAAATAATATACCATTTTGATACCAAATTTGCAATACCTTTGTTGAAAATATTTTATTATTGTGCTATAATGTTTTCCGTTGCATAAATCAGGAAAGGCTGTGAAGAATTTGGACAGTATTTTTATTGAACAGCTCGTAAAAAGAAAAAGACCCGTAAAAAGTCGTATCATATTCATTTTTACGATATTAATGGTGATTATGATACCGGTGACCTTTATTGTTCTGGCGCTTAGAAAACTTGTTGTAGCGTATTTTGTCTACATTGCCTTCTTTATGTTTTGTTTCGGAATATGGTTGATATGGTATGTTCGCTCGCATCAAAACGTCGAGTATGAGTACCAGATGGTTCAGGATACCCTTGTTGTAAGCCGCATTATCGCAAAGCGTAAGCGCAAAGAGGTTTTAAAGCTTGATACGAGAATAATCGACATTCTCGCTAAGCCTGACGATGAAGCTGTAAGAAAGCTGAAGTTCAGTAAGGTTTATGACTGTGCCGCCGACTCGGGCGATGTTGAAAACACATATTACGCGGTTTATCAACATCCCGGTTATGGGAGATGCGCCCTTTTCTTTACACCTGACGAGAAGATCCTCGGCGCGATGAAGCCCTACCTTAAGAAGGACATCGTGCTTAAGCTTTTCTATCACAGAGGTTGATATGTACCGCATTGACAAGAACACGGTCAGGGCAACCGTCAGGAAACGTCCCGCTGACAGCGACAAGAGCTCTGTCGGCAGTCTTATAGCTTTGTGCGGATGCTACGGGATGGCCGGAGCGGCGATAATGTCCGCCAAATCAGCTCTTCGCTCGGGTATCGGTCTTTTGAAGCTCTGTGTTCCTGAGAGTATTTATCCGATAATGGCGTCTGCTGTTCCGGAGACTGTTTTTATTCCTTATAAGAATATTAATGATATAAGCTTCTCCGAAAAATCGCGATACTGCGGCGCGGTTCTCGCGGGCTGCGGTCTGGGCTTGTCAGAGGACGCAGGACGTGCTGTGAGGACGCTTTTAGAGCAGAGCGAGATTCCCCTGATCTTAGACGCCGACGCGATCAATATAATCGCAAATGAACCGGAGCTTTTAAAGCAAGCCCATACAGCGGTCACGCTGACTCCCCACGAGCGTGAGTTTTCCAGACTCAGCGGCAAGAGCGTGGAGCATATCCGGAGCAACAGAGAGGAGCTTGCTCTGGGCTTTGCTCGCGAATACGGCGTAAATGTAGTTTTAAAGGGACACAAAACCGTATGCGCCTCAGCGGACGGAGAGCTTTGGTATAATGATTTGGCCGGAAATCCCGGGATGGCCGTCGGCGGCTCGGGCGATGTGCTTGCCGGAATAATAGCGTCGCTTACAGCTCAGGGCTTCGATCCGTTTATGTCTGCCTGCTCAGGCGTTTATATACACGCTGTGGCCGGAGATATCGCCGCAGAACGTTTTGGCGAAATCAGTATGCTCCCGACAGATATTATCGACTGTCTGCCGGAGGCGTTCGCGAGGGTATTGTAATTAAATAATTTGAATAAGCATAATAATAGCAGAGGTGATTTCTATGAAAAAGCTTCTGCTTTTGTTATACCATTTTCGGCGGCTCGCGCTTATAGCGGTGTCGTTGATTTTACTATCGTCCTGCTCTCAAAAGCCTGCGGAGCCGGTTCTCGATTTCAGCGGCGTCGTCAAAGCGAGCTGTACCGACCTCAGCTTTACAGCGGATATTGTTTCGAATTCACATGATATCCTTCGTGTGAAGCTAAAGTCTCCCGAAGCGTTGAGCGGCTACACTTATCTTTTTAAGAACGGAATAGTTCTCATGAAAAAAGATAATCTTAGGATGAAGGCCGAGTACGGATATATCCCAAAAAGCTCTTCGCTATGCGAAATATATGAGGTTTTATCATCAGTAAAGAGGGGAGAGATTGAGCTTTTCAACAGCGATAATTCATTTTCAGAATTTAAAGGAAGCTGCGACGCCGGAGAATTTGTTCTTACTGCCGAGACAAACACCGGGGCTATCCGAAAAATCGATGTAAAGGGTTCGAAACTCGAAGCCCGGTTTTGCTCGGTTAAATTCACATAATACCTCACAATACTCAGGGATAAAAATATACTGTTATTGTATAAAGAATTTTTTATCGGTAAAAATATTTACAGAGAAATTTTTACGGAGATGAAACCCTTGAGTATAAAACGCGGCGATATATACTACGCCGACCTTTCGCCGGTGGTCGGTTCCGAGCAGGGAGGAATACGCCCTGTTCTTATAGTCCAAAACGACGTCGGAAATCTATACAGCCCGACTGTGATCGCGGCGGCAATAACGAGTCGCCGTTCAAAGGCCAAGCTGCCTACACATATCCCGATAGAAGCCCGGGACTGCGGTCTCTCCAAGGACAGCGTGGTGCTTCTTGAACAGATACGTACAATAGATAAACAGCGCCTTAAGGAGCGTATGGGCTCGATAGACGAGCTCTCGATGTCGCGCGTTAACAACGCGATCTCGATATCCTTCGGATTATAATAGGCAGATCACCTTTTACAAAGCGGCGTAAACACTATATAAAATGGTCGGGAGACATACTCTGCGCATTAACGCGAGCTTATCTACCCGGCCATCTGTTGCTAATATATTATTCAGTTTATTATTTGAGATCCTCATAAATACGTTTTTGTATATCGGATTT
>CACYDK010000175.1 GCA_902773155.1 uncultured Ruminococcus sp. | reverse complement strand
TCCTTTAACCTTAAGGAAGTATGCGAGACAACAGCGGCTCTTATACGAGATCCGGATCACGACGTTATGTCGACTATGCCTGCTCCCGATTTTCAGGGCGGCGCCTCAATAATATACAACGAGGACGCATTCAAAAGCGTGTACAATACCGGACGGGGAAGCATAAAGCTCCGCGCTACCTACAAATATGACAAAAGCGCTAACTGTATCGATATTTTCAGTATACCGTATTCAACCAACAGCGAATCTATAATCGATAAGGTGATAGACCTTGTTAAAAGCGGAAAGGTCAAGGAAATATCCGACATTCGCGACGAAACCGGACTCGACGGACTTAAGATTACGATAGACTTAAAGCGCGGCACAGACCCCGATAAGCTTATGAAGAAGCTTTTCAGGATGACGCCCCTGGAAGATAGCTATTCCTGTAATTTCAATGTTCTTATCGGCGGAGTTCCTATGACTCTTGGCGTTAAGGAGCTTTTGAACGAATGGATAGCCTTCCGTGTTGAGTGCGTTCGAAGAAGAACCTTCTACGACCTTAACAGGAAAAAGGACAAGCTTCATCTGCTTAAGGGTCTCGAAAAAATCCTTCTCGATATTGATAAGGCTATAGCAATTATCCGTAATACCGACGAAGAGGCCGAGGTTGTCCCTAACTTGATGATAGGCTTTGGTATTGATGAGATTCAGGCCGAGTATGTCGCCGAGATAAAGTTACGCCATTTAAACAGAGAGTATATCCTTAAGCGTACTAACGATATCGAACAGCTCGAAAAAGATATCGAGGAGCTTGAGGCCATTCTCAAAAGCAAGACCAGAGTAAAGACTATTATCGTCAAAGAACTCAAGGAGGTAGCTGAAAAATACGGCCGTCCGAGAAAATGCGAGATCATCTATAACGACAACAATGATTACGAGGACGAGGAGGACGATGTTCCCGATTATCCTGTAAATCTTTTCTTTACCAAGGAGGGTTATTTCAAAAAAATCACTCCACAGTCGCTTAGAATGAGCGGAGAGCAGAAGCTTAAGGAGGGCGACGAGATCACGGAGGCCATTGAAATCACAAATAATTGTGATCTGTTGTTCTTTACTAATAAGTGTCAGTGCTATAAGGCTAAGGCCTATGAATTCAGCGATACTAAGGCTTCTGTTCTCGGTGAATATATTCCAGCCAAGCTTCAGATGGAGGAGGATGAAACAGCGGTTAAGATGATAGCTACCAAGGATTACAAGGGCATTCTTTTGGTTGGTTTCGAAAACGGCAAGATCGCTAAGATCCCGCTCGAGGCATTTGCTACAAAGACGAACCGAAAGAAGCTCACCAAGGCTTATTCGGACAAGTCGCCGCTCGCCGATATTTGCTTTACCACTGAGGATAGGGAGTTTATCATTACCTCAAGCTCAGGAAGAATGCTGCTGCTTCATTCCGGCGTGCTCAATCTTAAGACCTCCAGAAACACCCAGGGCGTCGGCGTGCTTAAGCTCAAAAAGGGTCACAGACTGATGGGTATCACCGTTTACACGGACGGCAAATTCAGCAAGCCTTCTCGTTACCGCACAAAGAGTCTTCCGGCTCTTGGAGCCTTACCCTCCGCGGAGGATACCAGCGAACAGCTAAGTATTATTTAGTATTTGATTTTTATTTTTCAAGAAAAATAAAAAAACACTTGCAAATGCTGTAATTATATGCTAATATTATAAGGCTAATGAAAATTTAACGCGTGTGCGTTTGAAAGGACTAGAGATAAATGGGAATTTTTGAGATTATTTTAGGCGCGGTTCTTATTATTATGTCGATCGCGATCATCATCGTTATCATTCTTCAGGAAGGTAACCAGCAGGGCGTAGGCGTAGTTACCGGCGGCGCCGATACATTCTTCTCCAAGAACAAGGCTCGTTCTATTGACGCGTTCTTATCGCGTTGGACAAAGGTTTTCGCCATTGTATTTGTACTTGCAGTAATCGGACTCAACGCTCTTTCGTTTTTTAAGTAAGTTCTAAAAGAATAATAACAGGCATAATTATAGACCGTAGGCGCTTGTCCTGCGGTCTTATTTTTTCGTAAAGAAGTGTAAATATGAACGTTTTCGAAATTGTAGTTATGTTTGTTTGCGCGTTTTTTGGCTTCGTGATCATACACCGGATCGGTCGGAGCCGTCACCCGTTCAAAAGAGCTCTGCTGTCATTTGCCTGTGGCTTTGCCGCGCTGATGGCTGTTGAATTGACCTCGGGCCTTACCGGAGTGTATCTGCCGTTCAGTCTGCTCACAGTGGCTGTGTCGGTTATCGGCGGAATTCCCGGGCTGACCGCTCTGCTCGCTCTTAATCTCTTCTTCTAGAATCAGAGCTTATAGTTTTCAGGCATTCCTGTACCATAGACTTATCCTTGGTCATAGTTCCCATAATTACTTTATATAGTAGCTCCGGGTTATTGTGGAAATTCTTCTTGATTACTTTGGCCTGCTTATTGTCGGGAGCGTAAATGTCTATGGATATCAAATCGACGTCGCCGCCTGATATCCTGCAATTCACGTTATAGCCCTTGTCGGTTTTTGAAATTGTTACCGCGTTTTCCTTCTCGATGCGTCTCTTCTCAAGCAGTGCTAGCGCGCAGGTATAGGCTTTTTCCTTTACGGAGTTTGCCAGAGTGCTTTCAAGCTGTTCCGATACCATTCTGCCGTTATCAGTAATATCATAGAGCTTTTTATTCTCGTCCGTCGGAGCCAGATTATTATGCGCGATAAGGTCGTCAAAGCACGCGCTGGTTTCAAAGTAATTTGCAAGTCCTTTTGCCTGAATAATCTCTACTACAGTTTCCTTGTCCATTGGAGTTTTTACCGAGGCGTACAGATAACAGATGAGGGTGCGGATCTCGTTTTTTGAGCGGACTCCGCCAAGAATCACTCCTTCATCAAAGGTGTTCAGAGTTTCTTCGTAATCGTACATATATTCAGCCTCCTTCTGTTCTATATTTTACCATATTATTTCATTTTTGTATACCTGAATATAATATTTTTCCTAAAATAATTCTATTGACTTGTATATATAATGGTGATATCATATGGAATAAGGGAGGTATAGTATGGAAAACTATATTATATTTGTTTGGATCATTTTTGCCGTTTTTATGCTCATTTGCGAGGCGTTGACAAGCCAGCTTGTTTCGATCTGGTTTGTACTCGGAGCAGCCGCGGCAGCCGTAACCAGCTTTTTTACTGACAATTTACTTATCCAGTCGGTAGTGTTTATTGCGGTATCTCTTGTTTGTCTGGCGGCAACAAGACCTTTGGTTAAAAAATATGTCAGCAGTAAGAAGGAGCCGACTAACTCCGACCGGCTTATCGGCCGCGTAGGTATCGTTAAGATGGATATCGTTAACCTCAAGGGAGAGGGACAGGTAAACGTAGACGGTAAGATCTGGAGCGCAAAAAGCGCTGACGGCTGCGAGATAAAAACCGGTGCAAATGTTCGCGTTACGGGAATCGAGGGCGTAAAGCTCGTTGTTGAGATTTGTTAAAGGAGGATTTTATGAATTTTAACCTTAATATACCGATCGGGTTTATTGCCATCGGTGTTTTGATTATCATTGTTTTAATTGTAATTATCAGAAATATCAAAATCGTTCCCCAGGCTCACGCCTTTGTTATTGAGCGTCTGGGAGCTTTTCACGCTACATGGGACACGGGACTTCACCTCAAGGTTCCGTTCATTGACCGTATCTCCAAAAAGGTCAGCCTAAAGGAGCAGGTCGTAGACTTTCCGCCTCAGCCCGTTATCACCCGTGATAACGTTACTATGCAGATCGATACCGTAGTATACTTCGAGATCACCGATCCCAAGCTCTATACCTATGGTGTTGAGAGACCGCTGAGCGCTATAGAAAACCTTACGGCAACTACTCTTCGTAATATTATCGGAGATCTCGAGCTCGACTCAACTCTGACCTCAAGAGATACTATCAACGATAAAATCCGTATTATCCTCGACGAGGCCACAGACGCGTGGGGAATCAAGGTTATCCGCGTAGAGCTTAAGAACATCCTCCCTCCGCGTGAGATTCAGGACGCTATGGAGAAGCAGATGAAGGCCGAGCGTGAGCGCCGTGCCAGAATTCTTGACGCCGAGGGTGAAAAGCGCAGTCAGATCCTTGTAGCGGAAGGTATGAAGGAAAGCGCGATCCTTAAGGCTGACGCTGTAAGAGAGCAGAAGATCCGCGAGGCTGCCGGTGAAGCCGAGGCTATACTCACCGTTCAGAAGGCTAACGCTGACGCTATCAAGATGCTCAACGAGGCAGCTCCGTCTGATCCTGTTGTAGCGCTTAAGAGTCTTGAAGCCTTCGCTAAAGCCGCAAACGGAAAGGCTACCAAGATCATCATTCCTTCTGAGATCCAGAATATGGCTGGCTATGTCAGCTCGCTTAAGGCTGTATGGGATGATAATTCTAATAAAGAAGAATGATTTTTGTAAAGGCAGTTTCGTACTGCCTTTATTTTTTAGTAAAAAACGTCCTGCGTATGAGGATAGAAGAAAGCGCCTGAAAGCTATTGTTGGTTATCTACAAAAATCCCCATATATTTCGTATATAATAACTATTTTTAATGAAATACAGAAAACGGGATTTGGGTATTGAATATTTTGACGTTTTTAAGTATAATATAAGGGTATTTAGGTTTTTATATAAAGGAGAATTTCCATGAAAAAAGTAGCAGTAATTATGGGCTCGGACAGCGACTTTAAGGTCGTGCAGAAGGCAGTACTAAAGCTTAAGGAGTTTGGCGTTCCCTACGAGGTTCACGTAATGAGCGCTCATCGTACTCCCGATAAAGCGGCCGATTTTGCGAAAAACGCTAAGAAGAACGGTTTTGGAGTAATAATCGCGGCGGCAGGAATGGCTGCTCATCTTGCCGGAGTTTTAGCGGCTCACACTACCCTTCCCGTAATCGGAATCCCGATTAAATCAGCCGCGTTTGACGGAATGGACGCTCTTTTGGCTACAGTAATGATGCCTACAGGAATTCCGGTATCTACAGTAGCGGTAGACGGCGCCGCTAACGCCGCGATACTTGCCATAGAAATGCTCGCTCTCTCTGATGCCGAGCTCGACGCTAAGCTCGACGCTATGAAGGCCGAGATGGCTGAGGGAGTTGCAAAAAAGGATGAAGATATTCAGAGAAAGGCCTGTGAGCTTTGAAAGATTATTTGATTGAGAGGAGTTTCGATAAGCTCCATGAAGAATGCGGCGTTTTTGGAGTGTTCCGAAATAACGAGGATATCGACATTGTTTCTCTTACCAGAGACGCTCTTTACGGACTACAGCACAGGGGACAGGAGAGCGCCGGAATAACTGTCGTACATGACGAGGAGACCTATTCCGTAAAGGATTTGGGCATCGTCGCTTCCGTGCTGACTGATAAAGCGCTCGAAAAGCTGCCAAACGGCAGTATGGCCGTCGGGCACGTCAGGTATAAGTCAGATGATTTTCTCGAGAGAGCCGCTACTCAGCCTCTTGTTATGAGATATTCCTACGGTTCGCTTGCCCTTGCGCATAACGGAGCGGTAACAAATTTTGCAGAGATCCGAGATGAGCTCGAACACGGCGGAGCGATTTTTCAGTCTAACTCTAACGCGGAGGTTATTGGTTATCTCATTGCTACAAAGAGAATCGAAACCGATACGATAGAACAAGCTGTACTAAAAACCATGGAATCTTTGAAGGGAGCGTATTCGCTCGTTATCGGAGCTCCGAATAAGCTTATCGGAGTTCGCGATCCTCACGGATTTAAGCCGCTTTGTATTGGAAAACTCGGCAATAGCATAATGATTTCATCCGAAAGCTGCGCGATAGAATCCTTAGGCGGTGAATTTATTCGCGATGTTGAGCCGGGCGAGGTCGTAGTAGTTGACGATGAAGGCTTCCATAGTTATATTTGCGACAAGAAAGAGGCTACCTCGATCTGTCTATTCGAATACGTATACTTTGCCCGTCCTGATTCTGTTATTAACGGCGTCAGCGTCAACACCTCGCGCCGTATTGCTGGTCGGTTATTGTATGAGGAGAATCCTATTAAAGCTGATATAGTATGCGGAGTTCCCGATTCCGGACTTGACGCCGCGCAGGGATTTTCCGAAGCTTCTGGCATAACCTACGCAACAGCTTTTATTAAGAATAAATATATCGGCCGCACCTCGGCTGTCGCCGGGATCGAAAAGAGCACTAAGCTTTTAAAAACCAGACTCAACGTACTAAAAAATATAGTCAAAGATAAGAGCGTTGTAATTATCGACGACTCAATTGTTAGGGGTAATACCGCGACGCATATCGTGAGTCTGCTTCGAAACGCCGGAGCAAAAGAGATTCATATGAGGATCAGCTCTCCCGAGTTTCTTTATCCCTGCTATTTCGGTATAGATCTTCCTAAAAAAGAAGAGCTGATTTCTAATATCTTTACCAAAGAAGAAATCAGAAAGAGAATTGGAGCGGATTCGCTGGAGTTCTTGAGCCTTGACGGACTTAAGAAAACAGCCGAGGGTTGCACGATCGGCCTTTGCGACGGTTGTTTCAGCGGAAAATACTGCGCTGATATCCCGAAAACAATTTTTGAGGATAAATTTGCTAATAAAATCCATAAAATATAAATACTCTACGGCTTTATTCGCCCACGGTAAAGTCTGTATATAATAACCTGTGGGCGGAAAGGCTTTGAAGAATATGAAAAGTTTCAGCGAGAGCTATAAGGAAGCCGGGGTAGACATTACAGCCGGGTACAAGTCTGTAGAGCTTATGAAAAAGCACGTCGCCCGTACAAATATTCCCGGGGTAGTTTCCGGGATCGGTGGCTTCGGCGGCCTGTTCGCTCCTGATTTCAAGGGAATGGAGGAGCCCCTTCTCGTCAGCGGAACCGACGGCGTAGGCACAAAGATCAAGCTCGCTTTTCTTATGGACAAGCATAATACAATAGGTATCGATTCTGTAGCCATGTGCGTCAACGACGTTATCTGCTGCGGAGCAAAGCCCTTGTTTTTCCTCGATTACATAGCGATCGGAAAGAATATTCCCGAAAAGGTGGCTTCCATCGTCGAGGGAATAGCCGAGGGCTGTGTGCAGTCCGAGTGCGCTCTTGTTGGCGGAGAAACAGCCGAGCATCCGGGACTTATGCCTGTTGACGAGTACGATGTCGCGGGATTCACTGTGGGTATCGTTGACAAGCCCAAGATGATCGACGGCTCAAAACTCAAGGCCGGAGACGTTCTCATAGGACTCCGTTCATCGGGCGTTCACTCAAACGGTTTCTCGCTCGTTCGTAAGATTTTTGATATCAACGAGGAGACTATTAACAATACTTACCCGGAGCTGGATAAGACCTTAGGCGAAACTCTTCTAACTCCGACTAAGATTTATGTGAAGCCTATTCTCGCACTTATGAAAGAGGTCGAGGTTAAGGCTGTCTCCCATATAACCGGAGGTGGATTCTATGAAAACATCCCTCGTATGCTCAAGGAAGGCCTTTCAGCTGAGATCATCAAAGACGCCGTTCCCGTTCTCCCGATATTCAAGCTAATGCAGAGAGTTGGCGATATTTCCGAACACGATATGTTCAACACCTTCAACATGGGCGTTGGAATGATCGTCGCTGTTTCTGCCGAAGAGGCCGACAAGGCGCTCAGGGTTCTTAAAGAAAACGGTGAGGACGCTGTGATCTTAGGAAATGTTATAGAGGGCGACGAGGGAGTAGTGTTCAAGTAATGAAGAATATTGTTGTTCTTGTTTCAGGCGGAGGAACCAATCTGCAGGCTCTTATCGACGCGGAAAAATCCGGGATTATAAAAAACGGGAAAATAACCTGCGTTATATCGAGTAACCCCGAGGCCTACGCCCTAAAACGCGCCGAGCTTAACGGTATCGAAACCGCGGTTATCCGCAGAAGGGATTATGAACGCTTTGAAGACTATGATAGGTCTCTTACAGAGCTTATTAATAGCAAAAGCGCTGATTTGGTTGTTCTCGCAGGCTTTATGACGATTCTCGGACACGAGGTTATTTCGGCTTTTGAGAATCGGATTATTAATATCCATCCGGCTTTGATCCCCAGCTTTTGCGGAGAAGGCTTTTATGGACTGCATGTCCACGAGGCGGCATTGAAGAAGGGCGTAAAGGTAAGCGGAGCGACGGCTCACTTTGTAAATGAGATATGGGACGGAGGACCGATAATAATTCAAAAAGCCGTTGAGGTTAAATACGGCGACACACCGGAAGTCCTTCAAAAACGAATTATGGAAGAAGCGGAATGGAAGATACTGCCAGAGGCGGTCTCTTTGTTCTGTCAGGATAAAATAAAAGTTATTGATAATATTGCTGTAATCAGCGAGTAGAAAGGATGGTAAAAATGAAACCTGTATCTTTAGAGAAAGAAATCTCATCGGTATCTTATCCGGGTCGAGGAATTGTTATCGGCAGAACTGCAGACGGCTTGAACGCGGTAATCGCCTATTTTATTATGGGCAGAAGCGAAAACAGCCGCAATAGAGTGTTCGTTGAGGACGGCGACGGAATCCGCACAAAGGCGTTTGACGAAAGCAAGGTTGAGGATGCCAGCCTCATCATTTACGCTCCTGTAAGAACTCTCGCTGAAAGCACGGTTGTTACAAACGGCGATCAGACAGATACTATCTGCGCTCTTATGTCGTGCGGAAGAACCTTTGAGCAGAGCCTCAGCGCCCGCGAGTTCGAGCCCGACGCTCCTAATTACACCCCCAGGATCAGCGCTATTGTCAATTGCAGAACCGAAGCTGATGCAAGAGGCGAAAAGCTTTCTTATACTATGTCTATTCTGAAAAGCGCTAACGGTAATCCTAAGTGCTGCCAGAGATTCACCTTTGACTATGCTCATCCTTTACAGGGAGAGGGTCATTATCTTCATACATATATGGGCGACGGCGATCCGCTTCCCAGCTACGAGGGCGAGCCTACTCTTGTTGAGATTGGCAACGACGATATTGATACTTTTGCCGAGAAAATATGGAACGCGTTAGACGATGACAATAAAGTTAGTCTTTTTGTACGTTTTATCGATATTTCAACAAATAAGTACACTTCCAGGATCATTAATAAGAATAAGTAACTGTTTATATCAGGAGGTAGTTTTATGATCGAGTTAGAATTAAAATATGGATGTAACCCAAACCAAAAGCCGTCCCGTATTTTTATGGCAAACGGCAAGGAGCTTCCGGTAGAAGTTCTCAACGGCAAGCCCGGCTACATCAATTTTCTTGACGCCTTTAACTCTTGGCAGCTTGTTCGAGAGCTCAAGTCCGCTACCGGTTTGCCGGCAGCCGCGTCCTTTAAGCACGTAAGTCCTGCGGGAGCCGCTGTCGCTACAGAGCTTTCAGACACGCTTAAGAAGATTTATTTTGTTGATGATTTGGAGCTTTCTCCGATCGCCAGCGCATATGCCAAAGCCAGAGGAGCCGACAGAATGTCATCCTACGGCGACTGGGTTGCTCTTTCCGATACATGCGACGCCCAGACCGCAACTCTTCTACAGCGCGAGGTGAGCGACGGTATCATCGCTCCTGATTATACTCCCGAGGCTCTTGAAATCCTAAAGACTAAGCGCAAGGGTAACTATAATGTAGTAAAAATCGACCCGAACTATGTTCCGGAGCCGATTGAACATAAGGATGTATTCGGAATCACCTTTGAGCAGGGAAGAAACGAGCTTAAAATTGATGAAGAAATGATTACCTCCGATATCCCAACCGTCAATAAGGAACTCCCCGAGGAAGCAAAGCGCGACCTCATTATCGCTCTAATTACATTAAAGTACACTCAGTCCAACTCCGTGTGCTATGCTAAGGACGGTCAGGCTATCGGCGTAGGCGCCGGTCAGCAGTCGAGAGTCCACTGCACCAGACTTGCCGGCAACAAGGCTGATATTTGGTGGCTTAGACAGCACCCGAAGGTGCTCGGACTCCAGTTTGTTGATAATATCCGCAGACCCGACCGTGACAACACAATCGATGTTTATATCTCGGACGAATACGAGGATGTTCTCAGAGAAGGCACTTGGCAGAACCTCTTTAAGGTTAAGCCTGAGCCGCTTACGCCAGAAGAGAAGAAGGAATGGATATCTAAGAACAGCGGCGTAAGCCTCGGCTCCGATGCTTTCTTCCCCTTTGCCGACAACATCGAAAGAGCGCGCAAGTCCGGCGTTCAGTATGTTGCTCAGCCTGGCGGATCTATCCGCGACGATAACGTTATTGAGACCTGCGATAAGTACAATATGACAATGGCGTTTACCGGAATTAGGCTTTTCCACCACTGATTATTTCACGCGCTTATCAGCCCACGGTAAGATTGCGGAAATATAAAGTGGGCGGAAAGGGTAAATTGATATGAAAATTCTTATGGTTGGCTCCGGCGGACGTGAGCACGCCCTTATTAAGAAGCTCAAAGAGTCTCCTAAGTGCGAAAAGCTTTACTGTGCTCCCGGTAACGGCGGAATCTCGAAGGACGCCGAAATCGTGGATATAGGAGCTATGGATATCGAAAAAATGGTTGCGTTCGCTAAGGACAACGCTGTTGATCTCGTTTTTGTCGCTCCGGACGATCCTTTAGCCGCCGGTATGGTCGACGCTATGGAGAAGGAGGGAATAAGAGCCTTCGGCCCCAAGTCGAACGCCGCTATCATCGAAGCCTCCAAGGTTTTCTCTAAGAACCTTATGAAAAAATACGGTATACCTACTGCAAAGTACGAGGTTTTTGATGATCCTAAGGCTGCTATTGAGTATATCGAGTCTGAAAGCACAGCTCCGGTTGTCGTAAAGGCCGATGGCCTTGCACTCGGAAAGGGAGTTATAATCGCTCAGACCATCGAGGACGCTAAGGCTGCGGTTAAATCCATAATGGAGGATAAGCAATTTGGAGATTCCGGCAATAAAATAGTTATCGAGGAGTTTCTTACAGGACCCGAGGTGAGCGTGCTGGCTTTCACCGACGGCAATGTTGTAAAGCCGATGGTTTCCTCAAAGGATCACAAGCGCGCCTATGATAACGACGAGGGACTTAATACCGGAGGAATGGGTACTGTAAGCCCGAATCCCTACTACACCGATGATGTTGCCAAGGAATGTATGGAGAAGATTTTTGTTCCTACAATCGAGGCAATGAAGAAGGAGGGCAGACCCTTTAAGGGATGTCTGTACTTCGGACTTATGATAACTCCGAACGGCCCTAAGGTTATTGAATACAACGCTCGCTTCGGCGATCCTGAGGCTCAGGTCGTGCTTCCGAGACTCAAGACCGATTTGGTTGATATCTGCGAGGCTGTAATTGACGAAAAGCTCGGCGAGCTCGATATCGAATGGTACGACGGCGCGGCCGCGTGCGTAGTTATGGCTAGCGGCGGTTATCCGTTATCATACAAAAAGGGCGTCGAGATCACAGGCCTCGACGAAAACGGCGGCGTTGACGGCGCTGTGGTTTATCACGCCGGAACAAAGCTCGAGGGAGGCAAATTCCTCACAAACGGCGGACGCGTACTGGGCGTTACCGCAAGAGCTGACTCGCTCGGCGAGGCTCTCGATAAAGCCTACGAGGCAGTTGGTAAAATCAGCTTTGAAAACGCTCATTTCCGAAAGGATATCGGCAGAACAAAATAATCGGCATAATTATAACCGGCTCACATTTTGTGAGCCGGTTTGTTTATCCTGTTATATAACTTTGTACCCCGCGTCTTTAATCGCCTTTTCGATTTCTGAGTCGGGCACAGCCGCGTCTATTGTTGCGCTGTTGCTGTCGAGAGATACTGTAACAGGGTTATCGGATAGCGTTTCCAAAGCGGCTTTTACTCTCGCTGCGCAATGCTCGCACATCATTCCTTCGATCATAACAGTTTTTGTTTCTATAGCCTTTTCATCAAATCGAAGAGTTTCGTATTCTTTTTCGTCTTTTTCGGATATTTCTATTTTCTTAGGTCTGAACCTTTTAAGCCTTAAAGCGTTTGTTACCACGCAAATCGAACTGAGGCTCATAGCGATTGTTCCGAACATAGGCTGAAGCTGCCAGCCTAGGAGGTGGTAAAATGCTCCGGCGGCCAGCGGAATACAAATTATGTTATAAATAAAAGCCCAAAACAGATTCTCTTTAATATTCCTAAGAACAGCACGGCTAAGTTGGATTGTGGTTACGACATCGCATAAGTCATTTTTCATCAGTACTATATCGGCAGAATCTATCGCTATATCTGTACCTGCTCCGATCGCAATTCCGATATCGGCAGAAACCAGAGCGGGGGAGTCGTTAACACCGTCGCCCACCATAGCTACTGTTCCGCTCTTTTTAAGCATACTTACGATTGCTTCCTTTTGGTGAGGAAGTACCCCGGCGTAGGCTGTTTTTATTCCGGCTATTCGCTGTATCGTTCCGGCTGTTTCTCTGTTATCACCGGTGAGCATAATCGGTTTTATTCCCAAGGCCTTTAACGAGGACACAGCTTCCTTGCTGCTCGGCTTGATCGTATCTGCAACGGCTATTATTCCGATAACTTTTTCTTCGTTTGCGAATATTAGAGGAGTTTTACCATGACTGTATAATTCTGATAAAGAATAATCATAATTGATACTTTTTTCATTAATGAATCTGGTATTTCCTGAATAAAACGTATGACCGTCAATATCGGCGCTAATTCCCGAGCCTGTGTAAGTAACGAAATTATCAGCTTTTTTCAAAGCGATATCGTTAGCCTTAGCATAGCTGACAACGGCTTTGGCGAGAGGATGCTCAGAATGATTCTCAAGCGCGTAGGCATATTCAAGCAACTCTCTTTCATTGATAAACGGGATAACGTCGGTTACCTGCGGTTCGCCTTTTGTTATTGTTCCGGTCTTATCAAGTATGACAGTCGATATTTTATTGGCTGTTTCAAGTGCAGGAGCAGATTTTATCAGAATTCCATATTGAGCCGCTTTTCCTGTTCCGACCATTATCGCCGTAGGAGTTGCTAATCCTAGGGCGCATGGACAGGATATAACAAGAACCGATATACCGAAAAGAATCGACTGTTCAAACGACGCGCCTAATAAAAGCCATATGACTGTTACTGCAACGGCGATCCCGATAACCGCCGGAACAAACACAGCCGCTACCCGGTCGGCGATTCTTGCTATAGGAGCCTTTGAGCTCGTCGCGTCCTCGACAAGCTTTATGATTTTTGAAAGAGTCGTATCGTCTCCGGTATTCACCGCTTCTACCTTAACATATCCGGAGGTCAAAACGGTTCCTCCGGTAACCATGTCGCCGATCGTCTTATCAACAGGAATACTTTCGCCGGTTATCGCGCTTTCATCTACACTACAGTTTCCGAGAATAATACGTCCGTCAACGGGAATACTCATACCGTTTTTACAAATAACAATATCTCCTCGTTTTATTTTCTCCGTCTGTGTTTCGATCTCTTCGCTGTTTATTTCTATGATCGCTGTTTTAGGAGTCAGCTTGATTAGCTTGCTCAACGCAGAGGAGGTTTTTGTTTTACTCTTACTTTCGAGATATTTTCCAACTTTAATAAAAGTAAGTATCATACCGGCTGATTCAAAGTAATAGTGAAGCCCCAGCTCTGACGCCGCGGCCATATTTAAACCGGAAACCGTACATCTAACCATAACATACAGGCTATACATCAGAGAAATTCCCGAACCTATGGCTATAAGAGCGTCCATATTCGGATTAAGTTTAAAAAGTGATTTAAAACCGTTTACAAAATACTCTCGGTTAAAGAACAGAATAGGTAAAAGAAAAACTAGCTGAGCCGCGGCGAAAACAGTCATGTTCTCAAAAATGGGAATATGGATTCCGAACATATGACTCATGCCTACGAACATCAGAGGAATCAAAAACAGTATTGAAGCTATCAGCGATTTTTTATTTTTTTCGGAGGCTTCTTCGTAATCGTTTCCGCCTTTCGAAAACTCTTTAATGCCGTAACCTGCGGATTTAACGGCGTCGATTATGTTTTTTGTTTCAAGCTTGCTTTCATCATATTTAACGTCCATTGTGTTGTTGAGCAGGTTAACGCATACATAATCCATTCCGTCCAGATTCTTAGCCGCCTTTTCAACATGAGCCTGACACGCCGAACAGGTCATACCGGTTATGTTGAATTTCTGTTCAATCATAGTACTTGCTCCTTTGAAGTTAGTTTAGACTAATGTTAACATATTATACGGGTATAGTCAACAACGCAGACTGAAATAAACTATCAGTCTGCGTTGTTTTTTGGAGTAATCTGCAATCAGCTTGCGTTTCTGAGTCTGAGACGTAGTCTGTCAGATATCATAGCGATAAATTCGCTGTTTGTGGGCTTGCCTCGTCCATTGTGGATAGTATATCCAAAATATGAATTAAGCACATCTACATCACCTCTATCCCAAGCGACCTCAATGGCGTGTCTTATGGCTCTTTCTACTCTTGATGATGTTGTCTCGTATTTTTTCGCAACTCCGGGATATAATTGTTTTGTGACGGCGTTAATTATCTCCGGTTTTTCCACAGACATAATAATAGAATCCCTGAGATAATTATATCCCTTGATATGAGCAGGAACACCGATGTCGTGCAGAATCTCAGTGACCTTGACCTCAAGTCCGAGCGGATCGTATGCGCTGATAGGTACGTAGCCTGACCTTCCCTTTTTAACAAGGGCTACGATATCCTCGCATACAGCGGAAAGATTATACGGCTTTAAAGCGTAGTAGCTTGCGCCGTTGCTCATTATCTCGCGCTCAAGCGCCGGACTGTTGAAGGAAGATGTGACTATAATGAGCGGCTCTTCTATGTTCTTCTTTTTTATCGAGCGCATTACTCCGAGGGAATCAAGCCTTGTCATAAACAAATCCATCATTACAACGTCGGGTTGTTCGCTCATTATTTTCAAAATTAGTTCTTCGCCGTCTTTATTACAGCTTATAGGATTGATATTGTATTCCGCGAATATTTTTATATCGCTTTCGCTGAAAGAGGAGAGTTCCTCTGTTATTAACAGCTTTATGTTCTCCATTAATAAAACCTCCGTATTTGAATTTTGTGAATATATTTTACCATATGTTGGTAAAAATGGCAATAGTTTCCAAAAAACTTTTTAAAAAATATTTTTTTCGATACAAAATAATCCTAAACAATTTTACAATATATTGTGTTATTTTACGTGTATCGACACTATATATCGACAAATATTATGTACCCTGCCAATAAGGCAGGGGAGAGTTATCCTCTCATAAGGTTATTGGCGAGGATTCCGTACCCTTCGGTACAACTTTCGAGAAATACGTGAGTTAACGCTCCTACAAATTTTCCGTTTTGTATTATAGGGCTTCCGCTCATTCCCTGAACTATTCCTCCGGTTTTGTTAATTAGATTCTTATCAGTGATTCTTATCGTGAAATTTTTGTTTGATTCTGTAAAATTATTACAGATTGAGGTTATTTCGATATCATATTTCTTTACTCCCGAGCTATCCAGCGTTGTATAAAGGCTTGCTTTTCCTACATTTATATCATTTGATACTTCATATTCTTTTTTATACTTTGGAGCGTTTATCAGTTGTCCGTGTATACCAAGTTCGCTGTTATTGATTATGGTTCCTATGCTTTCGCCGTCAAAATAACCGTTCAGTGTTCCAATATTATTATTCTTAGATTTTGTAACGCTTGTTATTACGGCTCCTACGATTTCTCCGCTTTTTACATTCATCAAACCGCCGGTATCAGTATCGCAGATTCCGTGACCTAAAGCCGCGTACGAGCCGTTTCTTTCATTATAATAGGAGATGGTTCCTATTCCGGCGCAGCTATCTCTTATCCACATTCCCGTCCGATAATCACCCAGCTCATCTTTTTCGGGCCTGATACTTAGATTCATTATTTTTCCGTCGCGCTTTAGTTTTAGATTTAGCGGGCTTCCGCCGCTTTTTTTAATTTGTCTTTCCATTTCTTCATTGGTGTTTATTTTTTTATCGTTTATTTCTTCGATAATATCGCCTACGTTGATCCCACATTTTTTTGCCGGACAGTAAATAGCGCCCTTTGAGCTGAAGCCTTCGAGCTTAGTTACTATCACTCCTTTGCAATAGAGTTTTAAACCGAAGGCTTCTCCTCCTATTTTTATTGTTTTTGTTTTTGCCGTAGCAGGAAACACAGTTGTCGATAGAATGATCATTGCAGCTAACATATCGCAAATACATTTTTTAAATACATTTTTTCTCATTTGTTTACACCTCCTTTCTTTTTATACTGTTATTTTTCGAAGTTTTGTTGTATAATAGTTTGGTAAGTGAAGCTTGTAAGAAAGCTTTTGCTATGAATAACGTTTTTTCTTCGATAAAAAAAGTTTTATTCCTGAATTTTTTTATAAAGTAAAAATGAGGTTTTTATGATTGATGAAAAAATCCTTTCTTTGTCGTTAAACGATGACGATATAGAAAAGCGAACGCTTGAAGGGCATATAAATGATAACGCCGGTTCGAAATCCAAATCAATAAAACGTATTATAATTGAAAATACATTCACCCTTTTTAACGGACTGAATTTCTTTTTGATGCTCTTGGTACTTATGGTTGGATCATATAAGAATATGACCTTTATGATGATTGTACTTATAAACACGGTCATCGGTATTGTGCAGGAAATCCGTTCCAAAAAAGCGGTCGACAGATTGTCCATAGTGACTGCAAGCACAGTGAAAGCGATAAGAAATAGGGAGCTATGTACGGTTGAAATTGATAAAATTGTTATCGACGATATTATTGTGCTTTCGGCCGGAATGCAAATCCCATGTGACTGCGAGATTATCGAGGGATTCTGTTATTCGAACGAAAGTCTTCTGACCGGAGAAAGCGACAGAATTGAAAAAAATATCGGAGATAGCTTGCTTTCGGGTTCATTTGTATCCTCCGGAGAGGTTTACGCAAAGGTCGTGCATGTCGGAGGCGAAAACTACGCATCAAAAATCCATAACGAAGCCGCATACGCGAAAAAGGTTAATTCCGAGATAATGAACACCCTGAACAGGATAATTACATTTTGTTCCATAGCTATTTTCCCTGTAGGTATAGCGCTGTTTTTGAATCAGTATTTGTTCAACCACATTGCGTTTAATGAAGCTGTTGTCAGCACAGTCGCCGCCTTGATAGGTATGATCCCAGAGGGTTTGATCCTTTTAACCAGTACGGTACTCGCAGTTTCCGTTATACGTCTTTCCAGACGAAAGGTGCTTGTTCAACAACTGTACTGTATTGAAACACTGGCCAGAGTAGACGTTCTGTGTCTCGATAAAACAGGAACGATCACTACCGGAGATCTCCGTGTTGACCATATAGAATATCTTAGTAATGATGTTGATGAAGCTGACGTCGCCCTTAAGTCACTTGCCGAAAGCTCGCTCGATAAAAACGGTACGATTACCGCTATTGATGATTATCTTGTCTGCGGAGGAATTATGGCAGAGGAGGTTATACCTTTTTCGTCAGAAAAGAAATGGTCGGGCGCAGTGCTTGCCAACGGAAAATCCTATGTGCTCGGTGCGGCTGAATGCATGTTTGATAATTCTAATTTAGAAATATTTGACAGGATACATAGTATTGATTCGACCCTGCGGGTAGTTACATTAGCTGTAAGCGACGATAGATTTATTGATAAGGACTCTCTACCCTGTAGGCTTAAGCCCTTAGCTCTTGTGGTTATCAAGGATGAAATCAGAGATAATGCTGTCGAGACAGTAAGATTCTTCACAGAACAGGGAGTTACGCTTAAGGTTATCTCAGGCGATAACTGCGCGACGGTTTCCCGTATAGCTCAGTCTGTCGGCATTCAGGGAGCTGAGAATTACGTTGACGCTACTACCTTGGATTCTGATGAAAAAATAGACGATGCGGTAGAAAAATATACTGTATTCGGTCGGGTGACTCCTCAACAGAAAAAGCTTTTTGTAACTGCAATGAAAAAGCACGGCCATACCGTCGCAATGACAGGAGACGGTGTAAACGATGTGCTTGCGCTCAAGGAATCCGATTGTAGTGTAGCGATTGCGTCCGGCTCCGACGCGGCTAAGAATATCGCTCAGCTCGTCCTTACAGACGATAATTTTGGTTCTATGCCTAAGGTTGTTGAAGAGGGCAGACGTTCGATCAACAATCTCCAGCGAAGCGCTTCCTTGTTTATTGTTAAAACTTTATATTCTCTGACTCTTGCGCTCTGCTTTGTGTTTATCAAGCTGAATTATCCCTTCCAGCCTTTACAGCTTTCGCTGATCAGCGCGTTTACCATTGGACTTCCGTCCTTTGTGCTCGCTCTACAGCCTAACAAAAACAGAATCAAAGGAAAGTTTATCAGGAACGTTATTTCACGCGCGTGGTGCGCTTCGCTTATGGTTGTTTCCAACATATTGATTTTAGCTTTGTTCAGTTATAAATATAATTACGCTGAGTTTTCCACAATGGCCGTTATTCTTACCTCGCTTGTAGGAGTTATGATGGTAATTCGTCTTTCGATTCCGATTAACGCTCTTCGCGCGGCTTTGATAGTTGTTGTTGTAAGCGGACTGTCGCTCGGTATATTGGTTTTCGGTTGGGTGTTTAATATCGTTGCGCTCTCATCTTTTTCGTTGATTTTACTGGGAATACTTGCTTCTTGTACGATTGTGGTGTATAATATCATTTACAGTATAAGCAACAAGTTTATTAAGGATTAGGAAGAGTATGGACTATAGGTTTCACAGCGAAAACGCCAAGGATACCATCGTGAAGGATATCAACAGCGGTAAAAAGTATTTAAAAAGCGGTTATCATATTTCCGGCGATATAAAGGGAGATAAAGTCACATTGTATCTTGCGGATAGACACGGCAAGCATTCGGATTTTATGAACGAGCGTTTTTATGGCGTTTTCAGTGAAAAAACTCTCAAAGGCGCTTTTCGTCCTGCTAATTATGCTATTGTGCTTTTAGTGGTTCTTTTCGTCGTTGCGGTTGAGAGTATTGTTATGTCTTTTGTCAGCGGTCAGCCGATGAACGTCATTCTTCCTGCTATAATTGTTGTTGCGGAGTTTTTATATCTTTTTGGATTAAAGCGTATGTCTCGCGAAGATAATAAAATTATTTCCGAATATCTTATGAATTTATAAAAGGGATAGCGTTGCTATCCCTTTTGGTGATGTTATGATACATATTAGTATACCGAATGAGGTCAATACAATACTTAACAGGCTTAATAAGGGCGGGTTCGAAGCGTATATCGTAGGCGGCTGCGTCCGAGACAGTATTCTCGGAAAGGCTCCGGAGGACTACGATATTACCACCTCGGCTTTGCCTTCTGAAATAAAGGAATGCTTCCGGGACTGCAAACTGATTGATATAGGGGAGAAGCACGGCACCATAGCGGTCGTTTTTGACGATAAGCCCTATGAAATAACGACCTACAGAGTCGACGGTGAATACAGCGATTGCAGACATCCTGAAAATGTAACCTTTACCGATAGGCTCGAGCTTGATCTGTCGCGACGTGATTTTACTATAAACGCGATGGCATATAACGATGAAACAGGCTTAGTAGACCCCTTTAACGGATCTCTCGATTTGGAATACAAGGCTTTGAGGTGTGTTGGCGATCCGGACGCGCGTTTTAATGAGGACGCGCTAAGAATGCTGAGAGCCGTTAGATTTGCCTCTGTTTTCGGCTTTAGTATTGAGAATCGAACCTCTGTGTCCATAATGAAAAATCGTCTGTTGCTCTCGAAAATATCGGTTGAACGTATTTCCTCGGAGCTTAATAAACTACTCGTCGGCCAGAACGTAAGTTTTATTCTGCGCCGATATAAGGATATAATTGCCGTATTCCTTCCGGAGCTTGTGTCTACCTTCGATTGCGAGCAGAATACGCCTCATCACAATAAGACCGTTTGGAAGCATACTACAGCAGCTGTCGGTGCGATTGAATCGGAGCTGATACTAAGAATGGTAATGCTGCTTCATGATATAGGCAAGCCTCTTGCTTTGAGAACCGATGAAAAGGGCAGAGACCATTTTCGCGGCCATAATAAATTCAGCGCCGTTCTTGCCAGATCCGCTCTTGAAAGATTAAAATATCCGACGAGGTTTATTGACGACGTAGTGACACTTATCAATTATCACGATGTCAGGTTTTCGGATAATAAACGGCAGATCAAGCATGTGCTAAATAGTATAGGCGAGCTGAATTTTTCACGGCTGATGAAGATTCAGAAGGCGGATATTCTATCGCAATCTAAATACATGCGCGAGGCTAAGCTGTATAATATAACCCTCGCACAAAAAGCTTTTGAAGAGATAATCAGAGATAACGAGTGCTATACGCTTAAAGGTCTTAATATAAACGGCTCTGATTTGATCCATCTTGGGATAACCGACGGAAAAAGCATAGGCAAAATCCTCAATCTTCTGTTAGAAGAGGTAATAGATGAAACGCTTCCGAATGAAAACACGCTTTTAAAAAGGAAAGCGCTTGAATAC
>CACYDK010000174.1 GCA_902773155.1 uncultured Ruminococcus sp. | reverse complement strand
TTTCAAAATGGAGACCACAGGCGGCGGCGCCGCAAAAATGTTCGGCAGAATGTTTTCCGGCGAGTCTATGTTCACCAACACCTACACAGCTCAGCAGGATGGAGAGATCGCGTTTGCGTCCAGCTTCCCTGGCGAGATACTCGCATTCAACCTGACCCCCGGCAGAAGCATTATCGCGCAGAAGAAGGCTTTTCTCGCAAGCGAGGCGGGCGTTGACATGTCCGTATTCTTCCAAAAGAAGCTCGGAAAAGGCTTTTTCGGCGGCGAGGGCTTTATCATGGAGAAATTTACGGGCAGCGGTCTTGTATTTCTCGAGGTTGACGGCTCTATCAAGGAGTATACGCTTGCTCCCGGCGAGAAAAAGGTTATGGATACCGGACATCTCGTTATGATGGAGGATACCTGCCAAATGGATATCGAAAGAATCACCGGAGTTAAAAACGTTCTGTTCGGCGGCGAAGGACTGTTCAACACAGTCGTTACAGGCCCCGGTAAGATCGTTATCCAGACAATGCCTATGTCTAAGACCGCAGGCGTTATCGCTAATTATCTGCCACAAAGCTCCAACTGATTTGATTGCTTAATGATTCGGTAAGTCAGCGCCCCGCTTTGCAGTGCAGGGCGCTTTCTTATAAATAAACTTTATTTATTTCAAGGAGGAAAATATGAAATTCCCTAATGCTGCAAAAGGCGTGAAAAAGATTTTCACTGCCGAAATTCTCAGTCTTATTGCTGCTCTTTTATCTATCGTCGGTATCGCGATGATGATCATCACACGCGCCGCTGAAGAGTCTCACGCGGAGAACGCCACTGTTGTTGCCGGTTTAGGCACAATAGCCCTGCTCGCTGCTGCTGCAATTATCATTCTGATAGCCGGTATCATGTCGCTGGTTGGTATTATCAACGCTTCTAAGGATGATGGCGCTTTCAAGGCTGCTTTGATCGCTATTCTTATCGGCGTTTGCGCCTCTATCGTTTCCGGTATCTTCTCTCAGAACTCCACCGTTCAGAGCATCTGCCAGATAGTACAGAACCTTATGAATATTTTCTCTACTGTATTTGTCATCCAGGGTATTTCCAACCTTGCTGTTAAGGTCGGCAACACTCAGGTAGCAAGCCAGGCCAAGACCATTCTTGCTATCATCGTTGTTATCTATGTTCTTTCTCTCATTGCCAGCATCCTCGTAGTAGTATTCGGCGGTCAGTTCGCTTCTGTTACAGCCGGTATCATCGCGGTTGTAGCTCTCGTACTTGACGTGATTGCATACATAGTTTATCTGTCCCTGCTCAGCAAAGCAAAAAAAATACTCGCGTAATAATAGTTACGATAACAAAACAACAGCCGTTCTCAATCGAGAGCGGCTGTTTTTTGGTGCGGAAATAACACCCCGGTTAAACCTGAGGACGATAAAAACTTTAACAAAAAATCCTACAGGTATAACGGTAAGTGTTTGGCGACGAATTACCATGTGAAAACGATCAGTTAACACTCAAGGAATATTTAGACCCGTTCAACGGTAGTTTTGAATCAAACAAATTATCCTACCGTTAATTATTATACTATGCTGTAATTCCGGCAAATAACACGCATTATTTCCAAAAGCTTTACAATTCATAAGGATTTTGTACAGTTTTTAACAGATGGTTCCCCGAGTGTTCAATTTTGAACATTTCGGGGTTTTATTTTAAATTGAATTAACTGATACAGCGTGGTATAGTGTAACCACAACAGAGGGGAACAACCCGAACTTGAAACAGAAGGAGATAATCAAAATGAAAAAGACAAACAGAGTTTGAAGTTTAAGGCTTCTTTCTCATACTTCCTGATGGGCACAAGCTGGTATGACATAGGTAAATGTCCCCATCGCCTTGTGATAGCGACGTTCAATCCGGCTTGACCGAATAACGAATTTAATAATTTACTTTAACGCAGCAGCGTCGGGGATAACTCCCCGGCGCTGTTATTTTTTCGATAGGGAAGTACAACAATTTGTATAACTTTAAAATTCTCTATTGGCGCGATTTTCCTAAAGAGTAAGCAACATACTCAATAAAGGGAATAAATGCGACACAGCGGCTCATTATGGTTTACAAAGCATTGTTTTTGGTGTATTATTTAGTAAGATAAATTATGTTGATTTTGATAAAAAAGATGTTGCTATCAAAAGCAGCAAATCAGGAACCAACCACAATCGTGAAATTAAGAAAGGAAGAGTATCTTCGGCTAATATCCGACAGATACCGAGTGCAAAGTTATGTATGAAAATTTAAATACAAGACGAAAAGGACTGGCGGAAAAAGGGTTAAAACTCATTTCCGCATTCGATATAATGACAAAGAACCCAATGGCTGTACAGACCAAGCTGCTGATGGAGCTTCTTGAGTAAAACAAAGATACCAAATACGGCAAAAAGTACGGCTTCGGCGAGATTAAGTCTATCGAAGAATATCAGGAGAGGGTGCCTGTAACCGAGTATGACCATTATGCCGAATATATTGACAGGATGTCAAACGACGGAGAGCGCAACCTTATCTGCGCCAACGATCCCGTATGGTACAACAAGACCTCAGGTACGGTCGGCGTGCCGAAAAAGATACCGTATACTCAAAAAACGCGGGATTGGTTCAGTCGCTACAGTCTCGGCTATCAGCAGGGATTCTTGCTGAAAAACATCGGCGACTCTTTCTTCGGAGGACGCGCGCTTAACCTGATTCGCTGCGGTATTATCGCAAAACTGCCTGACGGCGTTCCTTACGGTCCGATTTCGGAAGCGTCTCTCAGACCATTTCTGGATAGGTGGGATTCAATTTTTGCCATGCCCGCTCAGGCTGTCTTTGCCAAAAAAAGGTGTGGATACTCGCTATCTGAACGCGCGTTACGCTCTATGCGATAGGGACGTCAACAACATTGTTTGTTCCTTTACGGGATTCCTGCTCGACTTCTGCCGCTATATAGAGAAGAATTGGGAGATGCTTGTCAACGATATCGAAAAGGGCGTGATCAACGAATCTGTCGATCTGCCCGATGACGTCCGTGAGACGCTCAGCGCTGGGATTAAGCCCATGCCCGAAAGAGCCGCAGAGCTGAGGGCGATATTTGAAAAGGGCTTTGATGAGCCATTTATGCCGCAGGTATGGCAAGGACTCAACTATGTAGTAGGCGGCGCATCAGCGGGTTTCGCCCGATATACTGAAGAAGTTCGCAACCGTTATCTTGGAACAGACATCGCTTTCTTCTACCGCGGTATTTCAGCGTCGGAGGGTATTTTTTCCATACCGGTCGCTTTAGCGGATCATAAGTCGTGTCTTATCCCCGATTCACTATTCTATGAATTTATCGAAATAGATAAAGATGATGCAAAGCCTGTCACTATGGATAAGCTTGAGGTCGGCAAACGTTACGAGTTGATTATTTCCAATCACTCGGGCTTCTACCGCTATCGTATGAAGGACGTCCTGTTGGTAGTGGGCTTCCATAACGCCACGCCTATGGTGGAATTTCAGTACAGAATCGACAAGACAGTTAGCCTGATGGGCGAGAAAACCACGGAAATGGCGCTCAGAACCGCTGCGGATATGACGGCGAAGGATTGCGGATTTATGCTGGTTGACAGCTCCGTATATCCTGACGACGAGAATGTGCAGTATGTATATATCATGGAGATTGACCGCGTACCACAGGATTTAACGGAGGAAAAGATTTATGAATCCCTGGAGAAGCGCCTCGCCGAGGTCAACCCCTCCTACGCTGATAAGGTCAGAAACGGCTTGATTAAGCCCGTAAGGATCCTTTTCTCTCAGCCCGAGACATATGTACTGTACAAAGAAATGATGCTGATGAAGGGCAACTCTATCACGCAGCTCAAACCCGTTACTGTTATCGGCAATGAAATGCAGAGAAGATTCTTCTTCAGACTGGTAGAGGACTTTGAAGAGATCAAGGCAATATCTGCACTCAGATAAACGATTATATTCTTATGCCATATTGGAAAGAATAAATACAAAAACGGAGGTGACGGGTATGAAGCTTGTACCATTAAACAAGCAAAGCAAAAAAGCACAGAAGAAATACCATGCTCGTAACCGCCGCGATTGGAACGGCCTGAAGCCGACCACCAGAGTGGTCAAGAGCAAAAAGGCTTACGACAGAAAGAAAATGCAAAAGACTACCATTGAACAAGATTAGCTTTAAGGATACGGAGGAAAAAAGTATGATTATAAAAAGATTTATTGCAATAATTTCAGCAGTTGTCATTGCTGCTTTTGCGTTTGCCGGGTGCTCCGGCACTGATAATAATCAAAAGCAGTTATCGGTCAAGGTTTTGATTCTGCCTAAGTTTGAGGTTGACGAAATGTCGGGAGACTTTCCGGGCGAGGCGCAGTATTATTATGAAGAATACCTTGACGGTGGTGAGAAATACACCGTCAAAGGTTCCCCGGAGGATTTGACGCTGTATTACAAGGATGGCGTAGCGCTGTGTGTGATCGGGATGGGTAAGGTAAGCGCTGCG
>CACYDK010000173.1 GCA_902773155.1 uncultured Ruminococcus sp. | reverse complement strand
ATTACTCAAGTGGTGAAGAGGCTCCCCTGCTAAGGGAGTAGGTCGGGTAACCGGCGCGAGGGTTCAAATCCCTTGTCCTCCGCCAAAAACACAAGCACTCATTCGGGTGCTTGTGTTTTTTCTTTGTAAAACTGCGGAGTGAATATCTCTATCCGCCAAAATATAAAATTATCAAAATCTTTTCAGCCTAAAAGCCTGCTCCTGATACGGTATAGCTCGAGGTCTGTTATACCGCAGGACAACAAATAGTTTTCGGTGTTTTTATAGGTTCTGTTTATGTAACTGAACAGGGTGTACATAGCGTCTCTGGGGGTATAAAGAAATGGATGGTTCGAAATCAGTCTGCCGCTTTTATCCTTAAGGTAATCGCCCCACTGGTCGGCCAGCACATTGAATCGCGGCTTAAGCATCGCTCGGCTGACGCAGTAATCGAAGGCGACGTCAGATAGCTCAACTCCGCAGAGAGAAAGCAAAAGCGCGCTTATTATTCCGGTTCTGTCCTTGCCGGCGTTGCAGTTATACTGCACGATACCGTCGCACTCCGACAGCTCCCTGAAAACGTCCCTGATCCAGCCCTTGTAGGTCTCGATCCACTGGATGTAGCTTTTTCCCCAGCCGGAAAAGCCCTCGGAGGGATCTTTGCCGTTTTTTTCGAAGCCGAGCGCGTCCGCACGGCCGAACATAGGCATTATTATATATTCGATACCCTCTGTATCGAGGCTGCTCGGGAAATCATTTATGCTCTCCTCTCCCCTGAAATCGAGAGATTTCTTTACCCCGTAGGCTTTTAGGAATTCAATGTCCCCGGTGGGTAGCTTTACCGGAGCCTCGCTTCTGAGGAAAACTCCGAAGCTCGTCACGCGGCCGAATTTGCTCGGATATCCGCCGAGGTCGCGGCAGTTGCTCATTCCGCTAAGCGGTAGTCTTTTGTAGTATCTCATACTTCCTCCAAATCAGGGATTACAGGTTTTACATGGCGAGTAGCCCTTTTTGATAAGCTCCGAGCGCTTTCCCTTGAAGGTCTTTTTATTATCGGAGCTGATAGAATCCACGCCCGGACAATCGCTCCGGTGGAATTTCATCGTATTTGTATTGAGAATATACTTTTTGTTCGAGTTCTTATTAGCCGTGGTTTTTGACTTGCCGGTTATCTTAACGGTGCCGTCAGAGCGGTTTTTTCCGTTTGCGTAGGTTATGCTGACCCCGGGCTGAACGTTGAAGCAGTACACATCGAAGCACACCCCGGCTCCGCCGTCCTCGACCGACCAGGCCTCCATCTCGACCCCGCTGGCGAGCAGGTTTTCATCCTCAAACACAGGGGTCACGCGGTAGAGCACGTGATTTCCGGTTGCCTTTACATAGTCGAAAACCTTGGCTTCGAACGGGAGCATTCCCTGAACATTCATATATCGGGTACCCGTGATCAGATTGCGTTTGTTCGCGTTTTCGCCGGTCAGCATATGAGCTATAAGGTGACAGCGGTTGTAGATATGGCCGTCCTTAATGAACGCGTACTCCTTTTGAACCCATCCGGTCGGCTTGATCTCGCTTATAGAGGTGCGCTTTTCAGTCGGCATAGTATCCCCGCAGACGTTTGCGAAGGCCTCTCCGCAACGGCCGAGGCTGTCCAGGCGCGAGTATTTTTCGAACGGCTTTGTGCTCTGTTTTTCCTTTTCGGTAAATTCGGGAATATTGTTATCCACCACCGCGTAGGGCTTTCCGCTGTAAACCGGGAGCTCTCCGGACTCGACCGGCGATGCCTCGGGATAATAGCAGCCTGCGAAGGCCGCGCACAGCAGTACCAGCAATAAGGCTGTAAGCTTTTTCATAATTACCTCCGTGTTCCGGCCGCCTGATTGCGCCGGAATACTCCGCTTTATATTACATCATAATTGTGAGGATTTGTCAACAAGACCAAAACGGAAAACCCGGCTCAACATTGAGCCGGGTTCCAAAAAGAAAGGAAAAATTTTATGACGAGCCGTTAAATTGAAAACAGGCTCATCAGGAAGAAGCCGAAAATATATCCCGCGATAAGGCCGAAGAGCATTTGATCACCCCTATTAGTATAGGCCGAAGCCAGGCGGGTTATTCAGTGATCAAACGGCGGCTCCGTTGCGAATGATCTCGATTTTTCTGCCGAGAGCCGCACGCTCTGACTCGACGCTTCCGCCCTTGATAACGTTGCTCATAGCGAGCTTGAGCACATCAAACATAAGGAACACGACATATTCGATGTCCTTGTCGGACGAGTAGGCGAGCTTGGAGCGGTCTATGTACTTATCGAGCCTACCGATAAAATCGGGTTTTCTGGAACGATACTGCATGTAGTCGGAGATAAGGTCGCGGTTCTGGTTTTCGTTATCGGCCAGAGTGATCATATCGGCGTAATCGCGGATATCGGAAGTCTCGAACTGATCGACCGTCATAACGTCGAATATCCTGAGCGGCAAGGCGAATATATCGCCGCCGTTGAGCATAAGCTCATCGCGCACGAACCCAAGCATCTTCTCTATCATATCGTCCGTAACGAGCTCAACAAGGTCGAGCTTATCGTCAAAATACTGGTAGAAGCTGCCGCGCGAAATGCCGGCCTTTTTGATAACGGTGTTTATGGTAATCTTGCGCTTGTTGCCCTTCTGGAATTCCTTGCGGGTAATGTCGATGATTTTCTCGCGCTTCTCAGCGGGGAGATTGTAAAAGGTGCGTTTAATCATAGTAATCACCATAGCCTTTCTCTATGCGCATTGTATGGATGGATAATCTGATGCTATTTTGTGATGTTTTTAAGCACGGTGTTGAGCGAGCTCATCAGGAGGTTTTTCTGACCCTCGTCCATTCCAAGGAGAAGCTCTCCCTCGACCTCGCGTTTCATCCGGCTTACCTCTTCCATGATCCTGTAAGCCTTTTTTGTAAGGTAGACGTTCTTTATCCGCTTATCGTTCGGATTAAACTTACAGACGATGAAGTTCTTCATCTCCATCCTTTTAAGAAGTCCCACCACCGTTGGGTGAGCAACCCCCATATAGGATTCGATATCCTTTTGGCTGACCTCGCCCTCTGAGTTGATGATAAACTCGATAACCTGGAACTGCTGGAAGGTCAGTCCGAACTCGCAGATGCTTGAATTTACAAGCTTCAGCAAAGTGTCGCTTATTAACTTTATTAGGTAGCCTAAATTCTGATACTCGCTCATAGTACTGCCTTTCCTAATCTGTAGCTTGCTACATATTATAATCATATTTCCGCGAAAGTCAATACCCGCAAGCAAAAATTCAGCTAAACTTCACATAAAGACGTTTTTGCACATAAACGCTACGTATTTTTCCTTAAACCTTAAACTAATATTCAAAAAACGTTCACATTAGTGCTTTATCATATAGTCACAGTCAAGGAAAACAGATTTCTCCACTTATTAGTGATTTTCATAAATTTCCCCTCTTAATTAGCAAAAGCGTCCGCAACGGACGCTTTTGCTATTTGTTTTGCGTTTTTTATTCAAGGGCAAGAGACTTGAAAACGTCCCCGCGCTCCTCAAAGTTTGTAAAATAGCCGTAGCTTGCGGAGGCCGGCGAAAGAATACAGGCTTCGCCCTTCCCTGTGACCTCCTTTGCCGCGGAGACAGCCGACTCGAGATCGTCGCGGTAAAGCAGGTTGGAGCCCTCGGGCGGCTCCTCGCTGAGCATATCGTAAATGCGCCTGCCTGAATCGTACATACAAATCACGTTTTTTATGGGCTTTGAGCGCAGATATGAAACGAGCTTGTCGTACTCGATCCCCCTGTCCATACCTCCGAGCAATATCGTAGAGGCGTTGGCAACGCTCTCCATCGCGCTGATCGCTGATTCTACGGTGGTTGAGATCGAGTCGTCAAAGTACTCGACGCCGTCCTTCTCGCCTATGAGCTCGAGGCGGTGTCTGAGCGGAGAGAAGGTCTTGAGCGAGGAGATGAACTCTTCGCCGGAAATTCCAAAGGTTTTGGCGACGGTGTAGACAAAGGCGCAGTTCAGAAGATTGTGCTCGCCGCGGAGTCTGGCGCCCTCGACCTCGGAAAAGCTCCTGAAGGGCAGGACATCGCTCGTAACGGCGACTGTCCTCGACACTGACTCCTCCTTAGCCGGACGAACCTCATCTATGCAGAGAAGCAAATCGAGCGGACGCTGGTTCAAATAGATATTCTTTTTGGCACGCACGTACTTTTCCATTGTTCCGTAATGGTCGAGGTGATCCTCGTAGAGATTCAAAAGCAGCGCGAGCTCCGGAGAATAGCGACAATACTCCAGCTGATGGCATGAAAGCTCCAAAACAACTACCGTTTCGGGACGGATCTCGGGAACGATCTCAAAAACCGGCAGTCCGATATTTCCGGCAAAAAGGCACGGCACTCCGTTCTCGCTTAATACATGATACATCAGTGAGGAAACGGTGCTCTTGCCCTTTGTTCCGGTTATTCCAATGACCTGACGGCTGTACTTTTCAAGAAAAAGCTCGACCTGAGATGTCAGAACACAGCTGTAATCTGTCTGAGGAAGCACAACCCCGGGGCTCTTGAAAACGACGTCGTAATCGTTGAGGCAGTCGAGGTAGCCTTCGCCGGAGTGAATCTTTAGCCCGGAGACATCCTCGGGAGCCTTTTGGTCGGCAATAGCGAGCTCGCGAAAGCCCCCTACCCTATTTATCAGTGAAAAGGTTGAGCGACCCTCGCGGCCGAAGCCGAGGATCAGTACCTTCTTGTCCTTTATCAGATCGGCAATGCGGTTTAACATAGTTTCACCTTTATTTCATCATCTGTTTTACCGCGCCGCGGAATTTCTCCGGAACGTGGTTGTCCTCGTCAAACAAATCGCACATCGAGTCGAGGTCGTACTCCGGCTCGCCGAGCGTTTTGTAGTGCTTAAGCAGAGCGGGAAGCTCCCTGCTCTCTTTCTCGAAACGTTTAATTATGCTCTGGAGAGCGGCGTTCACCTCGTAGCGGCTTCCGACGCACTCAAAAGGCTTTTCGGGAGTCACACCCACAAGCTCGTCAAAATCGCGAAGCATTTCGGGGTTGTCGAGCATATTGTCGCCGAAAATCTCCGCGAGCCGCTCAGGCTCGACAAAGGGCGAAAGCACTATGTATACAAAGAGGCATTTTGGACAATGGGCGCACCATTTATCCTCCTTGCTTCCGACGTTGCAGCTGCGAAAGATCGGATGATAGGGCTTAAGCCGCGAGAAAATCCTCGCTATTCCGATTTCGGTGAGCGGACGCAGAAGGCTGAAATAGCTGACGCCCGAGCCTATATACTCGCTCTCGTAGCCGATAAAATCGCTCTCAAACTCGAGACTCTTAGAATACTGGTGGTTTACATCCGAGCCCTTTACAGTAGACTCGTTCGCGCTCGATTCGTTAGAAAGCGCGACAAAAGCGATTTGGTGCATATAAGCCGTGAGCACCGAGGAAAAAGCAACAAGCGCGGAGAACGGAGTATGGCCGTTCAGAAAGCCCTCGCTGTTCAGCCTGAGCATATTTTTGTCGAGGGTACGGCGGGCAATGAGCCATTTGTCCCTGTCGATTCCGGAAACCTCGGCCGTGTCAAGGGTGGCCTGCCGGGGATTGATGATATAGCAGTAGCGGTCGGCGCTTTTTTTCAGGGTTTCTATTGTAACTGCAGAATCCTTGCCTCCGCCTATCGGGATAATAACCTTACCCGAGTCCGGACAGAGCTTCTGCTCTCCTGAGAAATTCTCGTTCCCTGTGCATTTGATCGACATATAATCGCCCTCGGGGTCGATGCCGTTTCGGTAATAGAACTCGCCGAGTCCCTTTTTGTAGAGCTTCTTCCACCACTCGAGCTGAGCGCTGTCAAGCGAGCCGCACTCTACCGTTACGGTTGGCGAGCAGGTTATCTTCCAGTAGCTTACGAGCTCGACCATGCCGAGCGAAAAAGCCAGCGCGCGGATGATTTTGTCGCTAGTATCTATGGGCTTAGAGGGCTTTTTTATCGACCATTTCGGTGAGAAGCCGCTGAGCCCCTTTATCTCGAAGCGATAGACGATATCAAGCGTATCCTCGCTCTCGGAGATTTCATAACCCGAATAAACGAATTCGGGATAATCCTCCCTGAATTTCTTAAAGCTGTCATTCCTGTCGCTCATAATAATCACCTTAAATACTTGTAATAAAGATTTCGTTCAAATCCGTATTTTTCCAAATTGCGGTTGTATACAACCCCCATCCTCAACACGTTGTTGATGCTCGGGGGGCTGAGAAAACTAATTATGCCTGAGCTACTATGTCCTTTACGGCTGAAAGAGCCTCTCCGACCTTGGAAACGTCCTTTGCGCCGGCCATAGCGATGTCGGGCTTACCGCCGCCGTTACCGCCCGTAAGCTGGGCGACCGCGCGGACTATTTTTCCGGCGTTAAAACCGAGCGGGAGGGCTTCCTTGCCGACTCTGCAGGCAAAGGTCGCCTTGCCGCCGCTTAAGCCGCAGAGAACGACAACGCATTTCTCGTTCTTTTCGGCACACATTTCGGTAATGGAGCGGAGCTGGTCTCCGGACGCGTCGTCGATTTCGGCGGTGATGACGCTGACGCCGTTAACGTCCTCGGCTCCGGACATTATCCCTGTGAGCTGAGCGCGGGCGAGCTTCTGCTGAAGAGCCTCGATCTGCTTATCCTTGGCCTTGAGCTCCTCGGCGATCTTGGCGCCGGTTTCGGCGAGCTTCTTAATATTCGAAATCTTAAACGCCGCGGCTGTCTTTCCGATTTCCTCGAGCATTCTTCCGATATAGTCGGTAACGCCCGTACCGGTAAGAGCCTCGATACGCCTTACGCCGGCGGCTACGGAGCCCTCCTGACGGATTTTAAAGAGGCCGAGCTTTGCCGTATTGTCAACATGAGTACCGCCGCAGAGCTCGACGGAGAAATCTCCGGCCTTAACAACGCGTACAACGTCGCCGTATTTTTCGCCGAACAGAGCCATAGCTCCGAGCTTTTTGGCCTCGTCGATAGGCATTTCCATATTTTCAACCGGAATTCCGGAGAGAATTGTCTTGTTTACAAGAGCTTCAACATCCAGAAGCTCCTTTGCGGTCATAGCCTCAAAGTGGGTAAAATCGAAGCGAACCATATCCTCGTTTACAAGCTGACCGGCCTGCTCGACATGAGTTCCGAGAACCTGTCTAAGCGCAGCCTGAAGCAGGTGAGCGGCCGTGTGGTTACGGCGGATAGCGTCGCGGCGCTCAACATCGATCTCCATTTTTACCTTATCGCCGACTGTGAGCGCGCCGCTTGTAACTGTCACGGCGTGAAGGAAGATTCCCTGAGCGTCCTTAGTGGTATTGTCCACAGATGCATTTGCGTCAGCGTTCGATATCGTTCCGAGATCGCCGACCTGTCCGCCTGACTCGGCATAGAACGGGGTAACGTCGGTAACTACTACCGCGCTCTCACCCTCGTAAACCTGCTCAACGCGCTGTCCGTCGCGTATAATAGCAAGGATCTCGGCGTCGGCGGAATTGTCCGTATAGCCTGTGAATTTTGTGGAAGCGATGTCCGAAAGGTCGGTAGCGTCCGATATCCACGCGTCGGCTCCGGCGTTCTTTCTGGCGGCGCGGCTGCGCTTTTTCTGCTCTGCAAGCAGCTCGCGGAATCTGTCGACGTCAACCTTGATACCGCTTTCCGCGGCTATCTCACGTGTGAGATCGATCGGGAAGCCGAAGGTATCGTTAAGCTTGAAGGCTTCCTCGCCGGTGATGGCGTCAACGTTGCCTCTCTTCATAATATCGTTGAGAAGCGAAAGTCCCTGATCGATGGTTCTTGAGAAGTTTTCCTCCTCGACCTTGATGAGCTTTGTAATAAAGTCCTGCTTGTCGCGAAGCTCCGGATAGGCGGACTCGTTCTCGCGGATCACGGTATCGCAGACCTTGTAAAGGAAGGGCTCGGTGTAGCCGAGAAGCCTTCCGTGACGCGCGGCACGGCGAAGAAGTCTCCTGAGAACGTAGCCGCGGCCTTCGTTAGACGGCATTACGCCGTCGGAAATCATAAACGTAGTTGAACGGATATGGTCGGTGATAACGCGAAGCGAGATGTCGGTTTTTTCGCTCGCGCCGTACTTTACTCCGACGATATCGCTGATATGCTTCATAATATTCTGAACTGTATCGACGAGGAAGAGGTTGTCTACGCCCTGCATTACGCACGCGAGACGCTCGAGACCCATACCTGTGTCGATATTCGGGTGTTCGAGGGGGGTGTAGTTGTTGTTTCCGTCGTTGTCAAACTGAGTGAATACGAGGTTCCAAACCTCCATATAACGGTCGCAGTCGCAACCCACCTTGCAGGTCGGCTTGCCGCAGCCATGCTCCTCGCCTCTGTCGTAATAGATTTCGGAGCAGGGACCGCAGGGGCCGCTGCCGTGCTCCCAAAAGTTGTCGGCCTTTCCCAGACGAACCATATGCTCCTCGCTGACGCCTACCTTTTTCGTCCAGATAT
>CACYDK010000172.1 GCA_902773155.1 uncultured Ruminococcus sp. | reverse complement strand
CCAGAAATACATCAACAAGTGGAACGTTGAGATCAAGGAGCAGAACTCCGACGTCAACGGCGACGGCGACATCACTATGAAGGATATCATCCTTTTGCAAAAGTACATCAATAAATGGGACGTTGTCCTTAAATAAAACAAATTGGGGTATTCCCCGGAAAGAGGTTAATTATGAAGAAATTATTATCCGTATTACTGGCGCTGTCGCTGGTAATGTCAATCGCAGTTTTCGCGGTATACGCCTCGAGCAATCCGACATTTAAGCTATCCAAAGCCGAAGCTGCTCCCGGTGAGAGCGTTCAGATCGATTTTGACATTGAGAACAACCCCGGTATCGCCGCTCTGAGTGTTGATATCGGCTACGACTCGTCTGTTCTCGAGCTCACGGCTATCGACAGTGCGAATCTGCTCGGCGCTGTATCGACCAGTCCGCTCGATCTTAACCCAGCCACTGTTTCGTGGTATGAGCCTGCCTCCAAGAACAGGACCGAGAGCGGAACCTTCGCGAAGATCACCTTCAAGGTCATCGGCAACAGCGCGACCGTATCTCCTGTTACAATAACATACAAGCCCAATAATGTTGCCGATATCGACGAAAACAACGTAACCTTTGATAAAATCGACGGAAGCGTAACGGTAAAAGCATCGCAGACTCCGGCGACAGAAAAGCCCACCGAAGCTCCCAAGCCCACAGAAAAACCCGTGCAAACTCCTACAGAGGCTCCCAAGCCTACGGAAGCGCCTAAGCCGGCGTCCGGCAATTACTCCGTAAAACTCGACGCGAGCGGATTTACTCCCGAAGACGGCAAGGGCAGCGCATGGTACGCGTACACATGGAACGCCTCGGGCGACAGTAAGTTTGTGTCCGGTACAACCGAATTCAAGGGCCTTTATGAGAACGTTATCTTCCTGAGAGTAAATGCCGACTGGAAATCTGATTTTGATAATAATGTCAATTCCGGCTATAATCCATGGGATACGGGTGTTACTCATCAAACAGGCGATCTGACAACCAAAAACGGAATGACATTCGTAATCACCGGCACCGATGGCGCATACGGCGTGGGTGATAATAAGATCGGATTGAAGGGTGAGTGGAAAGACGATTCCGCTCCAGTAAACGAACCGGCAACAGAAAAGCCGACAGAAAAACCTGCAGAAAAACCTGCAGATTCCAATGATTCTAACGATGACTCCAATTGGGATGATGACGATGATTGGTATGATGATTATGAAGACGATTACAGAGATTCAAACCCAATGAAGGTTACTGTTAAGACAAAAACAGTCAAAGCAAAAACCTTAAAGAAAAAATCAGTCACCGTAAAACCCATTACTGTTAAAAAAGCAAAGGGCAAGGTAACCTACACTAAGATTTCCGGCAAAAAAGCTCTTAAGATAAACAAAACAACGGGTAAGATCACCGTTAAGAAGGGCACAAAGAAGGGCACATATAGTATCAAAGTTTCTATAAAAGCAAAAGGAAATACGTACTATAAAGCAAAAACAATCAAGAAAACCGTAAAGATCAAAGTTAAATAAACGCAAAGAACAGCCGGAGGCATCAAAACCTCCGGCTGAAACTTTTGGCTCTATGTCAATAGTTGATGTAACCCCAAATAAAATGGGCTCTATAACAAAAGTTGGGGTACGGCAAGTCTTCTGGGCTTTTGATGCTGTCAGAAAAGAAGCTCAGAATAATCTAAGCAAACAATAATCAAAAGGCGATTCTTTTTTCTGTTCTTGTTGTAGTTCCCTATTTGTTCTTGGTATGGTATAATTACAGGAGAGGATGTGAGCGTGGATGATATGTTGTAGTTCCCTATTTGTTCTTGGTATGGTATAATAGGGACGCAAAAAGGGGCTGTCGCAAATAAGCGGTAGCCCCTCGAAATATCATGAAGAGATAAACATTTTGACGATTATTCATAAATTATTAAATGTAGTGTAAACACAATTAGAGGGTGGGGAAAACTCCATCCTCTCTTTGATTTTTGTGGAAACTTTTAAGGCTTATGCGGCTTGCTGATTGAATAATGACATACCTAAACGTCCGTCAATTGTGCGGTTCCATAACTTCTTGATGTTGAAAGCGAAAGCAAGCAGCAAAAATTGCGTTTCTGTTTTGTCTTTACCGCGTGTTAAAAAGCGTCTGAAATCTCTG
>CACYDK010000171.1 GCA_902773155.1 uncultured Ruminococcus sp. | reverse complement strand
GGCTTGATCCACGCCATCGTCGGAAAATCCGGAGCCGGAAAAACGACCCTGCTCTCGATACTCTCCAGCCTCGCGTCGCCTACCGAGGGAAGGATATTTCTCAAGGGCGAGGACATCTCTAAAATAGATAAATACAAGTTCAGAAGCAAGTACGTCGGGGTCATTTTTCAGAGCTTTAACCTGCTCTCTCATCTCACAGCTCTTGAGAACGTGGTGCTTTCGATGAACATTTCCGGAAAGAAGTTTGACGGAAGCGTAAAGGAAGTCGCTATGGAGCTCCTTAAAAAGGTAGGACTCAGCGAAGACGAGGCCAACCGCCGTGTGCTCAAGCTTTCCGGAGGTCAGCAGCAGAGAGTAGCCATAGCCCGCGCTCTTTCGTATAATCCGGATATAATCCTGGCCGACGAGCCCACCGGAAATCTCGACGGCGAAACTCAGGACGAGATAATCGGGATCTTCCGTATGCTCGCTGACGAGGGCAAATGCATTATTATAGTAACTCATTCGCCGGATGTAGCGAAGGCGAGCGACAGGGTGTTCGAGCTGAAAAAGGAATAAACTGATCAAAAAATGTCGGGACAGTCCGCAGAATGCAGAGCTGTCCCGATAACTTTTTGTCTTGCAAGTTGGGACACGGGCTTAGCTTTAAGCTAAATAAAACCTTCGCTCTTATCTTCCGACTATCTCCTTAACCGACTCTGCGAGATTTCGGGCGATATTGTCGATGTTTTCTCTTATCCAGCGGGCGTCGTCAACGTTGTCGTGGTAGGCGGTTTCTATCAGTACCGCCGGAGCCTTAGTCAGCCGTACCTCGCCGAGCGCTGTGGTCGGAAGCAATTGGATCCTGGATGGGTCGGGGTAGAGCGCGGTGTAATTCTTCGCGATTATTTCGGCCGCTTTCTTGCCGCGCGCGCTGGTAGGGTAGTAGTAGATCTGAACCCCGGTTACCTGGCCGGAGTTCTGAGCTCCCGCGGCGTTTGAGTGAATCGCAAGATGAAGGTCGTAGCTTCCCGAGTTGCTCTGATTGATCGCTTGCCTGAGAGTCATTTCCGGCTTATTGCGAGTAAACTCGATCCCGTATTCCCTGAGATACGGCTCCATTGCGTCGGCAATAAGGTTCATATAGTATTCCTCGTTACCTCCTCCGACATAAGGATTCCATTCCTGAAGTGAAGGACTGAGATATATTTTTGGCACATTGTTTCATCCTTTCGTGCATAATAAACAAACTGCTTTTTCCGATGATATAAAATATGCCGATTTTTGAAGGTTGTTACCATATTGTTCTTTGTACATTACATAGATTTTACAAAAATCGCTTGAAACGCACATAAGTATAATGCTATAATACAAGTAAACCGCACCAGCGGTAAATTTTTTTAATGAGGTGTACATTATGAGTGAACCTATTTACAACAAGAATCCCGAAGTCGTAGATATTCAGCCCGATCCTCAGAAGGGCAAGCTTATGGCTATTCTTTCTTACTTCGGACTTCTCGTACTTATTCCGATTTTTGCCGCCAAGGACGATAAATACGCTCAGTTCCACGCTAAGCAGGGCGCGCTTCTCTTTATCTTCGAGGTCGCTTACGCTATCGCTACAACTATTATCAAGGTAATCCTCGGTCTTATCTTCAAGCCCACAGTTTATTTATGGTATTATGTTCCGCATCCGATTGTTAACGTATTTACAATTATCTTCAATCTCGGATACATCTTCTTCTTTGTACTCGCTATCCTCGGAATCGTAAACGCCGCTACAGGCAAGTCCGCTCGCCTCCCGATTATCGGCAACTTTACCTTCCTTGACAAGCTTTTTAACAAAGAGCAGAACTAATATAGCATTAGAATGAGCCGGTTCAGCGTTGAACCGGCTCATTTTTCTTTATAAGAATTAAGTGAAATAATCTATTGCTTTATCAGTTGAGTAAGCTTTTATTTTTGTGCTTTAAATGCCTTTACGGCCGAGGCTGTGTCAGAACACATTATCAGCGCGCAGAGCTTGCCCGAGGTCGTTATCTCGGCTTTTTCGGCCTGAGCTGTCTGTTTGGGCGAATACGCCTTGTAGAGATTGATTCTCGAGCTCAGGTGAGCGCCCAGAGATTTTTCGAGCTCTTTAATGTCGTTCTCGTCCTTTACCTCGATAACCGCGATCTCGTATGCGGTTCCGTCGGCGGAGTATGAGAGATAGAAGCCGGCGATTTTGTCGTAGTCCATATCCGAGACCGACTTAAAAAGCGTTTCGGCTTCATCGCTGTCGGAGCTTACCGTCAGCATTTCGGGCAGCTTTCCGGCGGCCTTTACAACCGATTTTCCTATTGCTTTTACATCTGCTGATTCAGCCCCCGACGAGCACGCGGCCATCGAAAGAGCCAGAATCAGCGATATTATTCCAATTAGTATCTTTTTCACAGCGTTTTACCTCACAATTCCGTCGGACGTCGCGGCGTCAAGGATCTCACCCTCGTCCATAGGGACGGTTTCGCCGAATACCTTATCAAGAGCTTTTTCGATTTTCTTTTCGGTCTTTTGGTCGAGCTCGCTTGAATACTCTTCTTCGCCGTAGCTGATGTTTATCCAAACGATCGGTTCGCCTCCGGCTTCGACACAGCTCCAGTCGATGTATGTTTCCTCGAAATCGGTAATAACCTCTATACGGCTTTGTGCAGAGGTCAGGATTCGGTCGGCTATAAGCCGTGTTTTCTCATCGTTTTTAGGAAGTCTGAACGAAATCGCGGTTTCGCGTTTTTCGAGAGACTTTTTTAATAGCTTTGGAATGTCGTACACGTCGTCTATAGGTTTTGCGTTTCTGGCGGCGTAGCAGTACTCGTAGCTGTTAGCTATCGGATAAAGCTCGCTGTCCCATATATAACCGTTTCCGCGCATAGCGTCGGTCATATTGAAGTGCCCGAATTTACCCGATGGAGTGTCGGAGTATATGTCGGTGTGATAGTAGCTTCCGCCGATTTTTACTAAATCCCATGTGTGCGAGAGCTCGCTGTCGTGTACGACCATACAATCGATCCCGAGCATCTGCATAAACATTCTGAACGTTGTGGCGTAGCCTACGCATACGGCTTTTTTTAGGTTCAACACTCCCTGCGGACAATCAACGCCGTTTTCGGTTGTGCGTATGACCGTCATCATACCCTCGTCATGCTTGATATTCTTCTGCATCCATTCGTAAACTGCCTGTTCTTTTTCGTAGTCGGTCATATCTTTTTTGATGGTTTTTTTGAGGATCTTTTCGGCGGTTTTAAGGGTTTTCTTATCAATGTCCGACAGTCCCGAGTCGTCTCCGCTTATGTAGGCGTCAGAAATCTGAGTAGTCGGTTTTACCTCGTACTCTCCGGCTATTATCACGCCGTCCTCCTTTGAGGCATCGCTCTGAGCGGTGGCCTCCTCGATCGCGCTGATTTTGTTCAGCGTCACTATGTTAAGAGCGAATCCGGCGCAAACTACCAGAGCGATCACTGCCGCTAAGGCGCCCGCGAATATTTTTTTCTTACCCATAATATCCATATCCTTTCCGCACACAAATTGTCATTATAGTTTTTACAACCTTACCGTGGGCAGATAAGGCGTAAATGATAATTCAAGCCCTCTACTTTGTATGGGTGCTGTTACCCAAAACAAGCCAAATAATGATCAGAGTGAACTCCAGTACTATTACTTCCGTTATTATTTCAGGATTATATTATAGCACATTAATATAATAATGTCCATATATTATGTGAAAAAAATTTATTAAAGTGATCCGCAGCCGTTTGACAAAAGCTTACATTATATGTATAATAAGCCTATCTAACTTTGAAAGGCTATGAATGATATGGATATAAATGTTGCTTTTAAACTGATTTCGGACAAAGTCGAGGCGTCGCTCAGCGCTCAGGGCTATTCAAAACAGAAGATCAAGGGGAGCGAAAACGAGCTCGTAGCTCTCTTTACCTCGGAGACCAGCGCTTATTCAGTAGTATATATCAAGGATAAGATGCATATGGTTATGCGCCACTGCGCTATGACCGACGACGGCCCCGACAACGACTGGCGTGTTCTCGCTACCTGGATGTTTGATCCCGACAGCGACGGTCAGAAGCAGGCCGAGTCTATCGCCAACGACTTTGTGGACAACTGCTCCGGAGCAGTAGCGATCAAGAGAATGAAGTCGGCCAAGAAAAAGAAGAAAAAGTCAGACGACGAGGGAAACGCCGACCCGCTGTTTCTCGCTAAGCGTTTCGTTGCGCTTTTCCCCGAGCTCAAGGCGGAGATCAAGGCTGAGGAGGATTACTACTATCCCTTTAGGGGCGTGACCTTTACCAGAGCCTCGATCAATCCGAAGATCGAGAACCTCCTTCGCCAGGGAACCAAGAAGGATATCGAGAAGCTCGTAACTCTGCTCAATACCCAGTACGCCAACGGCGACGCTGACACGCGCTCGATCATAACAATAGTTATCCTCAACAGCACTCCGGAGGATAAGCGCGAGGAGCTTACTCAGTTTATGAGCGAAGATCTCAGCAGGGCGTGGAAGGCCGCTTTAAAGTTCAAGGGCAAAAAGGTAAAGCCGGAAAAGCCCAAGAAAAAGAAAACGTCTATGGCCGAGCGTCTGCAGGCCAGACAGCAGTAATTGCCTGAATATTCAAAGCCGGAGAGGGCGAAAGCCGCCGCTCCGGCTGATTTTGCGTTTTATGATTTTTTTCATAAAAATCCCTTGACTTAATACTTTTTATATGATAGAATAGCTTTACCTCGATAAGGGGGCTTTATTTTTGTTGCGCAATTTTTTCCTTTTACGCTATTGCGCGGGAATGAAGCTCTTTTGAGGGAGGCTAATTTATATTCCGAAAAATTACGGGAGGTGCCGTCAAATGAGAGTTAAAATCACATTGGCTTGTACAGAATGTAAACAGCGTAATTACAACACGATGAAGAACAAGAAAAACAGTCCTGACAGACTTCAGATGAACAAGTACTGCAGATTCTGTAGAAAGCACACTCTTCACAAAGAGACTAAATAACGGAGGTTTAAGATGGCTGAAAAGACTAACGCTAAGCCCGCCAAAAAGAGCGGCAGCAAAAAGCCGAACGTGTTTAAGCGTATCTGGAGCTACCTTCGTGAGTGTAAGGGTGAGATCAAGAAGATCACATGGACCAATCCTAAGACCGCGACGAGAAACTTTTTCGTAGTTCTCGTAGTGATTATCGTTGCGGGCTTATTCATTTTCGGCCTTGACAGAGGACTCTACGCCCTGTTAGGACTCATAATGAATACCTCGGCAACCTGATTCGTCCCAAAACCCTATTACGAAAGGACGACAGAATATGGCAGACGGAACACTTAAGTGGTATGTGGTTCACACATACTCCGGCTATGAGAACAAGGTGGCCAGCGACCTGATGACCACGGTTGAAAACCGCGGTATGCAGGATATGATTGTGGAGGTTAAAGTCCCCACCGAAATCGTGACCGAGAATAACGACGGCAAGGTCAAAGAGGTCGAGCATAAGATATTCCCGAGCTACGTATTCGTAAAGATGATCTATACCGACGAGACATGGTATGTTGTTCGCAATATCCGCGGCTGTACCGGATTTGTCGGTCCGTCCTCGAAGCCTGTCCCGCTCACCGACGATGAGGTTTACAGGCTCGGAGTCGAGAGCAGAGTAGTTGAGGTCAACTATCAGGTCGGCGATACTGTGCGTATCATCGACGGACCTCTCGAGGACTTTATCGGCGTTGTCGATGAAATCGACTCCGATAACAACTACGTCCGCGTAATCGTTTCGATGTTCGGACGCGAAACCCCGGTGGAGCTTGAGCTCAATCAGGCCGAGCCGGCTGACGACTGAAATATTAAGCATTCGCTTTAATATTTGGGAGCATGAGCTCCCTGTGGGAGGGGCGCCCTAACTGCCCCGACATTAACCACGAATTTTGGAGGTGCAAACACAATGGCTCAAAAGGTAGTAGGCTTAATTAAGCTGCAGATACCTGCCGGAAAAGCTACTCCGGCACCACCTGTTGGACCGGCTCTCGGTCAGCACGGTGTAAACATCGTTGCGTTCACAAAGGATTTTAACGAGCGCACAAAGAACGACGCAGGTCTCATTATCCCTGTCGTTATCACAGTATACGCAGACCGTTCCTTCTCTTTTATTACAAAGACTCCCCCCGCTGCTGTTCTTATTAAGAAGGCTTGCGGAATCGAGAGCGGTTCCGGTGTTCCT
>CACYDK010000170.1 GCA_902773155.1 uncultured Ruminococcus sp. | reverse complement strand
CTATCCGCTTGTAGGATTAGGCATTGTCGGTGTTATGATGTGCGCCGTTAACCCCGTAATGGGTATAATCAACAAGGGTATGCAGGACGGTATCTCTGCTATGGCAAAGAATCCCTCCTTGATCATTCCCGTATGCGCACTCTTAGCCGGAATGATGGCGATCGATATGGGCGGTCCCTTCAACAAGGCCGCTTACGTTACCGCGGCAGGCTTGCTCTCCAGCGGTACATACGCTTCATTTATGATCATGGCTGCCGTTATGATCGGCGGTATGGTACCCCCGATCGCTATCGCTCTTTCGACAACTATCTTCCGCAACAGATGGTCTGCCGACGAGAGAAAGAACGGTCCCGTAAACTTTATTATGGGTCTCTCCTTCGTAACTGAAGGCGCGATTCCTTACGCTGCCGGTCATCCGCTCCAGGTTATTCCGAGCTGCGTAGTAGGCTCCGCCTGCGCCGGCGCTCTCTCCGCTCTGTTTGGATGTACTCTCAGAGCTCCTCACGGCGGTATCTTCGTACTTCCGACAATCGGAAATCCGCTTATGTATTTCTTAGCTCTTATCATAGGTTCCGTAGTGGGAATGCTCCTGCTCGCTATCCTGTTAAAGAAAAAGAAAGCGTAATAAGCTGTAAATATTTTTAAGGAGAAACAAAAACTATGGTATCAAAAAAAGTAACAATCGTTAACGCTCAGGGCTTTCATATGAGACCCGCCTCCGCGTTCGCGACTGCAATGGGCAAGTACTCGAGCGATATTAATCTTAAGGTCAACGGCAACGACGTTAACGCCAAAAGCCTTATGAATATTATCGCCGCCTGCATCAAATGCGGCCATGAGGTTGAGGTCGTTTGCAACGGCGCTGACGAGAACGAGGCCTTGGCCGAGGCTGTATCCCTTATCGAAAGCGGATTCGGCGAATAATTGAGCCTAAGCGGTAAGCGGCTTTGTTCAGAAACTGACTGTTTTCTACTCCCGCTTACCGCTTTGTATTTTTCAGAAAGAAGAGGTGATATGATGCTTAAAGGTATAGGCGCTTCCGACGGCTACGGGATCGGAAGAGTAATGGTTGTGGTCGAGCAGAAGCTCGAATATACCCCGAAGGAGATCGCCGACGTCGACGCCGAGCTTGAAAGATTTCACAACGCCGTGGAAAAATTCTGCGAGCACACCCTCGAGCAGGCCGACGCCATAAGAAAGTCGGCGGGCGAAAAGGAAGCCCTAATTATGGAGGGACACATCGCGATAGTACGCGACCCCTTTATGAACGGCGAGATCGAGAATCTTATCAAAGCCCACCAGTGCGCCGAGGCTGCCGTTGAGCAGATTTGCAAGATGTTTATCGATATGTTCTCAGCTACAGGCGACGAGCTCACTATGCAGAGAGCAACCGATGTCAAGGATATCAGAGACGGACTTATCTCCATCCTACTTGGAATCCAGGAGATCAAAATCAGCGACGCTCCCGCCGGAACAGTCATCGTGACCAAGGAGCTTACCCCCTCGATGACCGCCGGTATCAATAAGGAAAACATCGTTGGAATAATTACCGAGACCGGAAGCCAGACCTCACACTCCGCGATCCTTGCGCGCGCACTTGAAATTCCGGCCGTTTTGAGCGTTCCTGGCGCTCTCAGTTCTCTCTCCAGCGAGGAGCAGGTCATAGTCGACGGCTTTAAGGGCGAGGTGATTACCGCTCCCGACGCCGCTGTGATCGAGGATTACACCGCCAAGCGCGAGGCGTTCTTAAGAGAAAAGCGCGAGCTGGAAAATCTTCGCGGTAAGCCGACCGTATCGGCAAGCGGAGAGGAGTACGAGCTGTTCTGCAATATCGGAACTCCAAAGGACGCGACAAAGGCAATGGCGGCCGACGGCGAGGGCGTAGGCCTTTTCCGTACCGAGTTCCTTTTTATGGACAGAAACGCTCTTCCGACCGAGGACGAGCAGTTTGAGGCATATAAGCAGGCTTCTCTCATAATGAAGGGCAAGCCGGTTATTATACGTACCCTCGATATCGGCGGAGATAAGGATATTCCGTATCTCGGACTCGCCAAAGAGGAAAACCCGTTTATGGGCTTCCGCGCTATCCGCTATTGTTTAAAGAACCGCGATATGTTCAAGTCACAGATCAAGGCCATACTCAGAGCAAGCGCCTTCGGCGATATCCGTATTATGTTCCCGCTGATAACTGCGGTGGAGGAGCTAAGAGCCGGTAAAGAGCTTGTAGAGGAGGCAAAGGCCGACCTTCGCGCCTCGGATATCAAGTTCGACGAGAATATCAAGGTAGGAGTTATGACCGAAACCGCGGCCTCAGGCGTTATCGCCGATCTGCTTGCGGACGAGGCCGATTTCTTCAGTATTGGTACAAACGACCTGACGGGCTACACTATGGCCGCCGATCGCGGAAACGGCGACGTATCTTATCTCTATTCTCCGTTGCAGCCGAGCGTGCTTCGGATGATCAGGCGCATAATCAATTGCGCTACAGAAAAGGGTATACCTGTCGGAATGTGCGGCGAAGCCGCGGCTAATCCGAAGATGATTCCGCTTTTGATTTCGTTCGGTCTGACCGAGTTCAGCGTATCCGCTCCCTCTGTGCTCAAGGTCAGAAGTGCGATCTCCAAATGGACTAAGGCCGAGGCCGACAAAATCGCCGAAAAGGTTATGTCGTTTAAAACCGAGTCCGAGGTCACCGCGTATCTGGACACAGTCGTATAACAAATCTGACGACGCCTCGCTTTGTTTTCTTTGATAAAAGCAAAGCTTTACTCAGAATTAGCTTTCGGGATGTTATCCGTTACGGATCGCATCCCGATTTTCTTTATGAAACAAGTAACATTTTTGTTGTCGAAACATATTGTAAAATGTAGGAATTTATGGTATATTTAAAAAAGTATATTTTATGGAGCGAGTATTATGAAGCATTTTTATCCCGCTGATATTCTTCTGCCGAAGGGCGGTTATGAAAAATGGGCTGTCGTGGCGTGCGATCAGTATACCTCCGAGCCCGAATACTGGGAAGAGGTAAAGAGATTTGTAGGTGATTCTCCTTCCGCGCTGAATATCATACTTCCCGAGGTTTACCTTTCGGACGATAACTCCGAGAAAATCGAAAAAATCAACTCTACAATGCGCGAATACCTCGAAAAAAAAGTTTTTGTTGAGTACAAAAACTCTATGATGCTCATCGAGCGCGAGTCCAACAACACCATCCGGCGCGGAGTGCTCGGACTCGTCGACCTTGAGGAATACGACTACAGCTCGGATAGCAAGTCTCCGATCAGGGCTACCGAGGCTACAGTTATCGACAGACTTCCCCCGAGAGTCAAAATCAGGGAGAACGCTCTTTTGGAGCTCCCTCACATCCTTCTGCTGATCGACGACCCCAAGCGTACAGTGGTTGAGCCGCTCAAGAACAAAAAATATGACTACACTCTCGCTTATAATTTTAACCTTATGCAGGGCGGCGGAAATATCAAGGGCTGGCTTCTTGACGAGGCCAACATAAAGGCCGTTCAGGACGCCCTCGATGATCTTCTTAAGGAAAACGGCGAGCTGCTTTTCGCGGTAGGAGACGGAAATCATTCTCTCGCTACAGCCAAGGAGTGCTATAAGCAGAGCAAGGATCCCCTAGCCCGATACGCTCTTGTAGAGGTGGTAAATATTCACGACGAGAGCATAGTTTTTGAGCCGATTTACCGCGTGCTGTTCAATATCGACGAAAAGGACTTTATACAGAGCTTTATCGACTATACCGACGCACATGGCGGACATGAGATACAACGCTTCCATTATATGACCTCAGGGGCTCACGGCGGAATAAATATTAAGGCTACCGCGAAGCTCCCCATCGGAACCTTGCAGAATTATATCGATATCTACACTGAGTCTCATCCGGAGGTGAAGGTCGACTATATCCACGGATCAAACGTCGTAAGCTCGCTTTGCCGAAAGAAAAATACCCTCGGCTTCATCTTTGAGGGTATGAAGAAGTCCGAGCTCTTCCCGGCAATCATCGCCGACGGCTCTCTTCCGAGAAAAACCTTCTCTATGGGACACGCCCAGGATAAGCGCTTTTATGTTGAGGCCCGAAGGATCAGAGAGTCGGAGTAAGGAATGAATTATTTTATAGATTTTGAAGCAACCCAGTACACGAATGAGATAATCTCGATCGGCTGTGTGGACGGAACCGGACGCGAGTTTTACACCCTCGTAAAGCCGCGGGTATTCCGCACCGTTACCGAGAGGATCACTGAAATAACAGGCCTAACGGCCGAAAGCCTTTCGTCAGCTCCCGACGCTGACGAGGCTTTTATTATGCTGTATGATTTTATAAATAAGGACGAAACCGCTGCATTTTACTGCTACGGTAACTGCGACCGTCTGTTCCTAAAGTCGACAATGACCCATCTGTCCGACTTTCGCGCACAGTGCGCGGCGGCCTTGGCGTTCAGCACAATGGTCGATTTTTCGCCTGTGATAGCGCGCCATTTTAAGGTCAGACAGACCATAGCGCTTATTAAGGTTGTCAACTATTACAGGGGACAGGAGCTCACTCAGCGTCATAACGCGCTCGAGGACGCGCTTTTCTTAAAGGAGATTTTTGAGCGTTCAGCAAACGAGGTCATCACCGAGACGCCCTTCCCCGAATACATAATCGTGAACCGTCCTCCCTCAGACGACTATTTGGTCGAAAAGGTGCAAAACCCCAAGGTCAAGGCGATTAAGGGCGATAAGGTTTTTGCCTTTAAGACATACGGAAAAGCCGGGGATTGGATTATGGAAAATCTTTATCCAAAAAACAAGCCTCATGATTTGAAGCTGAAAAACCTGCTCTGCAACCGTATTAAATCGGCCGCAGATCACAAAAAGAAGTATTTTGGCTTTACATGGGAGCATTGAACAGGAAATGTAGCTGAATAGTAAAAAAATACGCCGAACATAAGCTTTCGCTTCTGTCCGGCGTTTCGTTATTTTTGCTCGGCAAGGGCTTTTTCGAGTCCGATAGCGAGCTGATCGGGACACGATGTCCCGCGTCCTCCGCAGTCGATCCCCTTGAGCCTCGAGATAGCTTCCTTTACGTTCATTCCCTTTAACAGTGCGCTCAGTCCCTGGGTGTTACCTGAGCAGCCGCCAACAAAGCGGCAGTCGGTGATTATGCCGTTGTTATCGTACTCGACGGTAATCTGTCTGGAGCAGACTCCGCGAGGTTTGAATGTGTAAACCATAGTTTGTTCTCCTTTCGATTTTAGTATAATATGATTATACCACCTATTTTATTAATTTTCAAGTCAAACTGTCATCTAAAAATTTGTTAAAATTGTCCATTTAAAAAAGACAGTTTAGTGCTATAATATTTCCATCATCTGAGAAAGGAATATGAATATGCAATACATTAAAACTCAATCGAAAGCCGGAAACGGCCTGCTTATTGTGGTATTCACAGCTTTGTTCGCCGCTCTGGTTACTGTTACGACAATGTTCATAAAGATCCCAACGATGTTCGGCTATGTCCACGCAGGCGATTCTATGATATATCTCGGCGCCTCATTCCTTCCGGGACCGTTTGGAGTAATCGCTTCGGCTATCGGTGGAGGAATGTCCGACCTGATTTCAGGATATCCCCATTGGGTCATTCCTACGGCTATAATAAAGGCTCTTAACGCCCTTCCGTTTGCAATCGTCCGTTACTATACCATCAAGAGAGGAAAGGAGCTTAGGTTTATCAGCCTTCCCAACATGCTTATGCTAATTCCGACCTCGCTTGTTACCGTGTTTGGATATTTTGTAGCCCACCTCCTGATGTACGACTGGGCGGCGGCGTGCGCCGGACTTGTTACCGAGTGGATTCAGCCTTTGGCGGGCGCGATAATCTTTGTTGTTGTAGGAAAGAGCCTGGATATGCTCGGGCTAAACAAAACCTTTAAAAATATGAGATAAATAACTCAGCCGGCTCGAGATGAGCCGGCTGTTTTACTACATATCGTTGAGTGAGTTTACGATCTCGTCGACGGTTTCCTCCAGACTGTCGTTCTCTATATAGGAAACGGTCAGGTCGCTGAAGCGTTCGTAAAGCGGTTTGCGTTCAAGGAAAAGCTCCTCGAGCCCCACGCCGTCTTTCATCGCGATACCTCTGTCCTTGTAATTTCCGAGCCGATTCCTGAGCACCGACAGCGGAACGTCGATAAAAACTACGGTTCCAAGCTGTTTTAAGTGGAGCATAGCCTCTTCGGATAGTACCATCGAACCTCCGGTCGCGATCACAACGCGGTCGCATACGACTGTCCGTCCGATTTCGCATTCAAGCTTCAGAAAAAAGTCGAGCCCGTTTTCGTCAATGATTTTTTGCAGGGTTTTGCGCTCCTTCTGGCAAATCACCGAGTCGGTATCCATAAACCCGTAGCCGAGCCTGCGCGCGAGAATAACTCCCGCTGTGCTCTTGCCGCTTCCGGGCATTCCTATAAGGATGATGTTTTTCATCAAAGCACCTTGATCTGCAGAGTATCGGTTCCGTATGAGGGTTCGATTTTGTTAGAGGAAATAACTACAACGGTGTCGCCTGCCTTGACGATGTTGGTTTCCATCGCTTTCTGCATAGCCTGCCTGGTTATTTCGTCGGTCGTTTCCAGGTTTTCGCCAAGGACTGCGGTAACTCCGCGGCTGAGGCAGAGCTTATGCTGAATCAGGGAAGAGGTAACTACCGCTATGATCGGGCAGTCGGGACGGAAATGAGCCATAGCCCTCGCAACCTTGCCTGTGGCCGATTCAACGATGATCGCCTTGGCGCCGACGCTCTTCGCAACCTCTCTGGCGGAGTGGCAAATACTCTTCCTAAAGCTGTTTTCGTCGTCAAATTCGTCAATATATTTCTGCAACAGCAGATCCTCGTGGTTGTCCTCGGCTTCCGTACATATGTCGTTGAGCGCCTTAACGCTCTCGACCGGATATTTTCCCGCGGCGGATTCGCCGGAGAGCATTACGGCTGAGGTCCCGTCATAAACAGCGTTCGCTACGTCGCTTATTTCCGCACGAGTGGGGAGGGGATTGGTTGTCATACTCTCGAGCATCTGTGTGGCTGTGATCACATATTTGCCTTTTGCTACTGTTTTGCGGATGATGGTCTTTTGGATTTCCGGAAGCTTGATAAACGGGATCTCAACGCCCATATCGCCTCGGGCTACCATTATTCCGTTGGAAAGGTCGATAATCCTGTCGATATCGTCGTAGCCGCTCTGATTTTCGATTTTTGCTACGATATCTACGCCCTCAAAGCCGATGCTGTCGATATAATCACGCAGAGTCCTAACGTCGTCACCCGAGCGGATAAAGCTCGCGGCTACGATCTCGGCGCCCTCGTTGAGACCGAATTCGATATCAGCTCTGTCCTTAGCGCTTACGTATGGCATGTTTATATGATAATTCGGGATATTGATGCTCTTTCGGTTGGAGAGCCTTCCGCCCTTTGCTACCACGCATTTTATGTAATCCTTGGTGACCTCGGTTACGACGATCGCGATTTTACCGTCGTCGAGCAGTATTCTGCGGCCGAGAGCCGCGCGGCCTTCCTTCAGGAAGATATCAACGAGCTTGGGATAGCTGATCCCGATACCTTTATCGGTTCCGACGGTCTCCTCGCGGTAGAGGAAAAACTCCTGTCCCTCAATTAGTTCGGCGCTTCCGTTCTCGAAAACCCCGACTCTAACCTCGGGTCCCTTGGTGTCGAGGAGGATGGCTACGTTTTTACCGGTCTCCTTGATTACTTCTTTAAGTCTGTCGAGGCGCACCTTCTGCTCCTCGTGGGTTCCGTGGGACATATTGATTCTTGCGACGTTCATCCCCGCGTTGATCATTCTGGTTAAGGTTTCTTTATTGTCGCATGCCGGTCCGAGCGTACATACGATTTTTGTACTTCTCATTGATTCCACTCTCCCTTAAAAAGATAATTAAATTATAATCCTATTCGACGTCTATTTCAATAGATTATAGTAAAAAAACTTTTATGAAACGGGAAATATTTTTTATAAATTAGTATACTTTGCACAAAAACGACAAGGTATTTTTTATGCGGGCGAGATTCCGGGGTCTGGAAATCCGGCGTCTAAAATGATATAATATAGTTTAATCAAATTATTAAGAGGAGAATGATTATGCCTCTGCAATTAATTCGAGCCGATATCACAAAGCTTAAATGCGACGCGATTGTAAACGCCGCAAACAAAACTCTGCTTGGCGGAGGGGGCGTAGACGGAGCGATCCACCGGGCTGCAGGCCCCGGGCTTTTGGCGGAATGCCGAACTCTGGGCGGCTGCGAAACCGGCGAGGCAAAGCTTACTAAGGCTTACGACCTGCCATGCAAATATGTTATCCATACAGTAGGACCTGTGTGGAGGCTGGGGCTCAGTCACGAGCGCGAAAAACTGGCGTCCTGCTACAAGAATTCTCTCGAGCTTGCTGAAAAGCACGGCGTTGAAAGTATAGCCTTTCCGCTCATTTCGTCCGGCGCCTATGGCTATCCCAAGGACAAGGCCGTTGCCGTAGCGAGCGAGACAATCGCTGAATTCCTACAAAAAAGCGAGCTTGATGTTTATCTGGTATTCTTTGACAAAGACTCGTTTAAGGCCGGCGGAAGGCTTGTTTCGCAAATAAAGCAATACATTGACGACCATTACGCCGATGAGCGCTGCGCTCGCTTTAGCAGAAGAATGAAGCCTGCCGCAGGGCTTGGAGCGGCTATGGAGAGCGTTGCTTTGGAGGCGGAGCCGAACGCCGCGATAAGCGAGCTTTTTGAGAACCTCGACGAAAGCTTTTCGGAAATGCTGCTAAGAAAAATCGATGAAAAGGGAATGACCGACGTCGAGTGCTATAAAAAGGCCAACATAAGCCGAAAGGTGTTCTCAAAAATACGTGTAAACAGGGATTACCGCCCAAATAAAAACACCGCCATAGCCTTCGCTATCGCTCTCGAGCTCAACCTCTCGGAAACCGCCGATTTTCTCCGAAAGGCCGGCTACGCTCTTTCTGGGAGCAACAAATTCGATGTGATAATCGAGTATTTTATTAAGAATCGGAACTACAATATTTTCGAGATAAACGAGGCGCTTTTTTACTTTGACCAGAGCCTTTTGGGCGCGGTCAGATAATAACTGCAAATATTCTTAAAAGCTATTGATTTTGAAAACTCTTTGTAGTAAAATTATTGCAATATTGTATTTACAGAGGTACAGCTATGAAGATTATTATTGTCGGCTGCGGCCGGGTTGG
>CACYDK010000169.1 GCA_902773155.1 uncultured Ruminococcus sp. | reverse complement strand
CAAACAAAGCGACCGTCAAGGCGTGAGTTCCGCTGACAAAATTATGCCTTACAAGTGCGTCTTCGGCGTCAAATACATAGGCGAACACTTCGTCCAGAGCGTCTCGGCCTCTGTCACCGTAGCCGTAGCCGGTCGAGCCGACAAAATGGCTCTCGGATACACCGGCCTTCTGAAATGCTTTAATCATTTTCTGCTGATTGTATTCCTGGATCTCGTCTATTTCTTTGAGCTTGTCCGCGCAAAGCTTTAGCGCCTTATCAGCAGCCTCGTGTATTTCCTCGGAAATATTAAAAAAATCGTTTTTCACTAGATCATTCCTTTATATTCATTCCATTTGCCATGAACCTTAAATCCGAGATGGGAGTAGAATTCTATGTTCTCGTTCGGCGCACGGTGAAAATAAATCGTTTTACCCTCGTTTATCAAAGTATTGTTAGCGTATTTGATAAGATATGATCCCAGCCCGGCGCCTCGATGCTCAGGATGAGTTGTAAGTCCTCCCAGAACAGCAGAGGTGAAATTCTCCGCAAGGGTCATAATACAGGCCTTGTATCTGCCGTCGAGTTTAATTCCGTATAATCTCGATGTACCGTGTTTGAGCTTATGAGATAAGTCGAGCGCAAAGCTTTCATAAGGAGGTACCAAAAAGTTTTTGGAATCCGAAAGCCGCAAAAGCTCATACGCCTCTTTTACAGAAGGTATGCTTATCTCATATGAATCATCGGTTTTCACAAGGCTATTGCATGCTAGTATGGGGCCTGTTCTTAAGCTTAAAGGGATATCAAGACGGTATTTCCCGTCGCAGATAACCGATTCGGCTCCCAGCATATTGAGAAATTCGCTTATTTCGCTTATACAGGAGCGTTTGGTAAGCGTCAGAATAAAAGCCGAATCAAGACGGCTGATCAGCGATACAGGCATATTATCATAAAGCTGAACCCAAAAATCAGCAAAGCTTTGATTTGTTCCATAGGTTTTGTAAAGCGCCTGGATCCTGCACAAGAACGGATCGGACTCAAATCCTCCGAAATACAGAGAATTGTCTTGATTCTCGCATAACAGCCTTATCATACCTTTCCTACCGCGATGCTATTCGCAAGTTTTAGAGCAAGGTTATATACGTCGTCAATATCTGAAACCGCGATCTGCGAAAGCTGAGAGTGAAGGTATCTGCATGGCAGAGAGATAGCGAGCGTCCTTACTCCGGAGCGCGAATTATGGATTACTCCGGCGTCGTTACCGCCGGCGACGGCGCGCTTATACTGGAGTTTAATATCGTTTTCACGCGCTATATTCTCCGCCTCTTTGATCAGACCCTTGTCGTAGATCGTTCGTCTGTCCATAAATCCGACCACAGCTCCGCTTCCGAGACAGCAAACCTGCTTGTTTTCAGGAATATCCGGAATATCGGCGGCGGTAGTGGATTCGAGCACAATGGCATAATCCGGCTCAACAGAATAAGCCGCGACCTTAGCGCCGTTAAGACCAACTTCCTCCTGTACTACAAAGGTGAAATAAGCGTCGTATTCAAGCTCTGATTTAATCATCTCGATCATCATATAACAGCCTGCTCTGTCGTCTATTGCCTTTGAGCGGATAGTATAGCCGTTGTTGTCATACAGAGCTTCATAAGTTATACTGTCGCCAATGCTGACTACTTTTTCTGCTTCTTCCCTGCTGGCGGCTCCGATATCTACATACATATCTGAAAGCGCAGGGATTTTCTTGACCTCGTCGCTGTCGCAAAGGTGAATAGGCTTGACTCCGATAACGCCGTACACGGTGTTATTAATCAGTACGGTTCTTCCCGGAAGAACACGTCGGTCTATTCCGCCTACCTCGTCAAATTTAATAAGACCGTCCGCTGTAATATGAGTTACGATGAATCCGACTTCATCCATATGAGCTGAAATCATCAGCTTGCTCGCAGAGCGGTTTTTGCCCTCTTTAAACACAATGAGATTACCGAGATTATCAATCTTATACGAGGTCGCGTAGTTCTTTATTTCATCGATAATTATATCTCTGACTCTGCCCTCGTCACCGGAAATTCCATTTGCGGTACAGAGCTTTTTTAGTAACTCCGGATTATTCATTTGAGGAGCCTCCTTTTTCGAGATACAAAGCGATGAGCTTAGCTGTATTCTCAATATCGTCAAGTGAAACCATCTCAGCCTGAGTGTGCATATTCTTCTGCGGTATCGATACAACAGCAGTTTTTACACCTTTTCCCGATTCAACTATGCTGTCGGCATTTGTACCTGTACGTCCGCCGGCTGTTTCGAGCTGATATGGTATATTATTAATATCACATAATTCTATAATCGAATTAAATATTGTTCTATTAAGATTTGGCGATAATAGCAGCATGGGGCCTTTTCCCAGTTTTATGGAGGAATACTGGTCATTGATTCCGGGCTGAGAGGCAAAGCTTACGTCAACGCATATACACTCGTCGGGATGATACTTAAAGGAAGTGGTTTTAGCGCCTGTTGCAAAGGTTTCTTCCTGGCAGGTAAACGAAAATACAACTCTGCATTTTATTTCTTTTCCAGAAATAAGCTCAGCAACTCTAAGGAGAGAGCATACTCCTGCCCTGTTATCAAGCGCTGCGGCTGTTACTCTTCCGTTCAAAAGCTCCTTAGGGATTGAGCAAAAGCTTGCGTAATCGCCGATAGACACAAGTTCTTTGACTTTTTCAGAGGCTATACCGAGATCAATGTAAATACTCTCTATATCGGGAGCCTTGTCCTCTTTACCGTCCGAAAGATGAGGAGGCATACAGCAGATTACGCCGAAATAATCCTCCTTGCCGTGAACAACGACAGGGGAATCAAGAGCGGTGCGAACATCAACTCCGCCGCATTTTTCGAGCTTGATAAATCCGTTGTCGTCAATCTCGGACACAACAAAGCCTATCCTGTCGATGTGAGCGTCGAGCAGGATAGTTTTATCGGCGTTATTATTACCGAAAACGGCAATTACATTGTTAAAGGAATCAATCTTAACGTCATCAGTATATCTTCTAAGATACTCGGCGCAGTATTCAGATGCAGAAGCTTCGTTGCCGGAAACTCCGCCGAGAGAGCATAAAT
>CACYDK010000168.1 GCA_902773155.1 uncultured Ruminococcus sp. | reverse complement strand
TTGCCGTAGCCCGCGAAGCCTTTTCCAATTGATACAAAGAAGTGTACAATCGCCTTGCCTATCATTTTGAAGAAGCGGGCGAGATTTCCGGGTAACTTCTTGAAGAACTGGACAAAGTTGTAACCGAACCTCTGGAAAGGATTAAGCTGCATATAGTCGATATATCTCATCAAAATCACTCTCCCTTTTCTTTATAAAAATTTTAAAAATTTAGCTTAAATAATAATTTTCGCGTTATCCTGTTCCCCTCAGTTTAAAAATTATTATTTAAAATAAATTAATAAACTACACGATAACGTTTCGGGTTATCCGTCAGCCCGGATATCCGGGCTGACGGAAAAATGCTGTTCTTATTCGTCCTTAATGGAAGCGATTGTTGTCTGTAAGAGCTTTGTGAAATCAAATGTCTTAGGATCTGTATCCTTAGCGTTGAGCTTGTCGCCGAGTGTTCCGAGCGGAGTCCAGATTGTCATAGCAAGGTTGGACTGCGGAACAGCGTTCTTGCTCTGCTCTACTAAAGCGGAGAGCGCGGGATCGTTCTTAACGATATCGGACTCTGCAACAGCCTTGTTTGTGGGATCCCATCCGAGCTCCTCAGCTCTCTGTTTCTGGCACTCCTCGGAAGCGAGATAGTAAGCAAGGATCTGAGAGGTGATGGGATACTTGGAGTTGGAGTTAACGCCGATCATCTTGTAACCGTACATAGAGATGATCTGCTTGTCTTCGCCGTTAACATTGATTGTAGGAAGCTTGGCAGCGCCGAAGTTCTTTCCGAGAGCGTCTCTGTCAGCAGCGCTGTCCCATGTGCCGTCGATACCTGCGCCGCACTTGGAAGCTCTGGACTTGGAGGAAACGAAACCGGAAGGAATGTTAGCAACAGCCTCGGAGGTAAATGTACCGGTGTACTCATGCATAAGAGTTGAGAAAGCCTTCATTGTATCGGCAACTTCCTGCTCGTCGTAGTCGTTGAACTGCTGTGTGCCGTTCTTGTCGAGACCCTCGAGGGAAAGACCGCCAGTGAAGATGAACATGCAGGAATAGAAGCCGTCGCCTGCGGACATGATGAACTTCTTGCCGGCCTTCTTACAAGCTGCGAGAACGTCCTCGAGCTTCTGAGCCTGCTTGTCGGAAACTACGCTCTTGTCATATACGAGGTAGTAGCCGTTACCGGTCTCGGGGAAAGCGTAAAGGAGAGCCTCGTCGTCCTTGGGACCCTTAGCCTTACAACCCTTTACAGCGCTCTCGATGTCGGTCTGCTCGATGTTTGAAGCAAACTTAACGTTTACGGGAGAGATGGAGCCGGAGTTAACGAGTGTGGTGAGCTGGTCGGACGGGAAGCCGAATACGTCAGCAGCAGCCTCAGGATCCTGAGAAAGCGCTGTAGCGGCCTCAGCCTCGCCCTGAGCTACAACCTTGATCTTAATCTTCTGATCCGGGAAGAGCTTTACAAAAGCATCACACTGCTTCTGGAGGAGCTTTGTGTAAGCGGAGGGGCCCCATACCTTTAAGGAAGCGCCAACCTCTTCGCCGCCGAAAGAATCGGCAGTTACGTTAAAGCCCGTATCCGTTGTGTCGTCGCCGGCGCCGGAGGAAGTGTTTGTGCCACTACCGCTGTCAGTATCGGAGTTGTCGCCGCCGCCACCGCAGCTTGCGAAGGCAGCAACAATCATCATTGCTGCTAAAAGCAGAGCAACGATTTTTTTCATTGTGAATTCCCTCTTTCTAAAAAGATATTTGGTCGCGCTGTTTTACAAGCGCCAAGTGGAGCAGTACATATTGGGGGGATGTACCGCTTTTACACTACATAAATAATACCACAAATTAGCACAAAAATGCAACTCTAATTATTCTTTTTTGTGTATTTCGTCTAATTCATCAAAACAGAGGTGTAAAATTGTGCAATCTGACAACGATTTCTTTGTTTTTTGTATGATTGCACAAATATGATTTTGATTTTCTGTGCATTATTACTAAGGCGGTTTTGTGCAATTTATCTATGACTCCTGACAAATTATAGACTTTTCCCACAAAGAGACGGATTCAATGTGCCTAAAACCGACATCAAACCGGGGTTCCTCAAAATATTTTGTGCAAATTGCTCTATATTTGCACAAGGCCTCAAAAACGCCACCATATCTAGTATTCAAGCAGAATTTCACGATTATGATCGAGCTAAATATTTTTTATTTTGGGTTGTTTTTTTCTTTGACGCTTGTTATAATCAAGCTATACAATTTATTAAAAGCGGGTGTTAATATGTTGCTTTGTGAACTGGTCAAAAATATAGAATATACCGTTGAGCGCGGAGGACTTGACCGCGATATCACGGACATCGTCTACGACTCAAGAAAAGTTACCGCAGGCAGTCTTTTTGTCTGTCTGAAGGGCTCGGCCGCAGACGGCCACAAATACGCATCCGACGCCGTGAGCAAGGGCGCCGCCGCGCTTGTCATAAGCGACGAGGTCGAGACCGGCGGCGACGTAAGCGTTATAAAGGTGAGCGACACCAGGGTCGCGCTCGCCTTTTTAAGCGCTGAGTTTTTCGGCAATCCGGCTAAGGAGCTCACCACGATCGCGATCACCGGAACCAAGGGAAAAACCACGAGCGTAGCTATGATAAAATCTATCCTCGAGCACGCGGGAATTAAATGCGGCACGATCGGCACGCTTGGTATCATAATAGGCGACCGCCTTATAAAAACCGACAACACAACCCCCGAGAGCTACGAGGTTCAGAAGGCTATGCGCGAGATGGTAAAGGACGGTTGCAGGGCGATGATCATCGAGGCCTCGTCGATCGGCCTTAAATGGCACAGAGTCGACGCCGTTGAGTTCGACTACGGAATTTTCACCAACTTCTCGCACGACCACATCGGCGGGGTCGAGCACAAGGACATGGACGAGTATCTCGAGTGCAAGGCAATGCTTTTCAAGAAATGCAAGGTCGGGATCGTCAACCGCGACGATGAGAAGTGGCGCGAGATAATAAAGGACTGCACCTGCGAGGTCGAGACCTACGGCTTTGACAAGGACGCCGATTTTGTCGCCTCAAACGACGAGCTTCTCTCCAAGCCGGGCTTCCTCGGAGCGCGCTTTGAACTCAGCGGAAAACGCTCGCTCAAGGTCGACGTCGCGATTCCGGGACATTTCAGCGTATACAACGCTCTTTGCGCGATAGCTGTCTGCTCGGATATCGGCGTGAGCGACGACGATATCACCGAAGGCTTGAAAAGCGTACAGGTAAAGGGCAGAGTCGAGATAGTTCCGGTTCCCGGAAATTATACGCTTCTTATCGACTACGCACACAACGCTCTGTCGATGGAAAATGTGCTCACGACGCTCAGAAAATACAATCCGAACCGCCTCATTACCCTGTTCGGAGCCGGAGGAAACCGTCCCAAGGTAAGGCGGTACGAGATGGGCGAAACCAGCGGCAGGCTATCCGACCTAAGCGTTATTACCGAGGACAACAGCCGGTTTGAGGACGTTATGGATATAATCGAGGACATCAAGACCGGTATCGCTAAAACCGACGGCAAATACGTAGTAGTGCCCAACCGCAAGGACGCCATAAGGTACTGTATTGAGAACGCCGAGGACGGAGACATCATAGTTCTTGCCGGAAAAGGTCACGAGGACTATCAGGAGATTCGCGGAGTAAAATACCATATGGACGAGCGCGAGCTCGTAGCTGAGATTTTGAGCGAGAAAAAGTAAAAATTCTAGCTTTTCAAATCATTAATTTATAACTAAAAAGTCCCCGCGGTTTTTCCGCAGGGACTTTTGTCTTACAGTTCCTTGTAAAGGACTTCTTCGATGATAAATTTGGGTCTGTGCTTGCTTTCGAGGTAGATTTTGCCGATGTATTCGCCGGCGATACCGAGCATAAGAAGCTGCATTCCTCCGAGCGCCCAGATCGACACGCTGAGGCTGGCCCAGCCGCTGACGGTATTTCCCGTAGCAAAGCGGACGATACAGTAGATCAGAAAAACTATCGCGACAAGAAAGGCGATTATTCCCATAACGAGCGATATCCTGAGCGGCTTGACCGAGAACGAGGTTATTCCGTCAAAGGCAAAGGACAGCATTTTTTTAAGCGGATATTTTGACTCGCCGGCCGCACGGACGTTGCGCTTATATGTAACTATGTCGGATTTATAGCCGATTTGGGGAATTATGCCGCGCAGAAAAACGTTGACCTCTTTGAATTCCAGAAGTCCTTCGATAGCGCGCCTGCTCATAAGGCGGTAGTCGGCGTGATTGTCCACAATATCGACTCCAAGCGCCCTCATAAACTTGTAGAAGCCCTGAGCTGTGTGGCGTTTGAATCCCGTGTCGGTGTCGCGGTTGTTGCGCACGCCGTATACTATATCGTTCCCGGCATAGTATTTATCGACGAATTCCGGGATTTTATTGATATCGTCCTGAAGGTCGGCGTCGAGAGTGATCACCATATCCGCGTACTCCTTGGCTACGGTAAGTCCGGCGAGCAGGGCGTTCTGGTGGCCTCGGTTTCGAGAAAGATTTATTCCGACAAACATATCAATAGAGGAATGGAACTTTTCGATAAGCTTCCACGTGTTATCCTTGCTTCCGTCGTTCACAAAAGCGATTTTGCTTTCGGGAGCGATTTTTTTATTGATGATCATATCCGCCATTATTTTATATAACAGCTTTGAGGTCTCGGGAAGAACCTCCTCCTCGTTATAGCAGGGAACTACAAGCCATAGTACTTCCATTTTCTGTCTCCTTACCTTATTGTTTTCTGAAACTGATTGCCGCATTTCGGGCAACGAATGGTGTGAACGCCCTTGACGTTCTTTACGCGAAGCTGAGCCTTGCAGGAGGGACAGCGGTAGTAACGGTGAGTCCGCCCGTCGCGAAATCTTTTATATGTGAGCGAAAACCAGCCCGTGACCGCCTTAAACGCCGGCAAAAAAACCATATTCTCGCGTCTGCGGGCGTCGACATTTCGGGAGAGCATCCTGAAAATCGCGATCCCGAACAGTATCAGCGCGATTATCCTCATTATAATACGGGCGTGAAAGTTAAACACGAATGAGGAAATGATGTAGATTATCAGCGAAACCACAGTGATCGTGAGATTGAGCTGATCGTGTCCGTAACGCCCTTGCATAAAGAAGCTGAGCTTCCTCATAAAATTATTCATTATTACCTCCGAAAAGCGCCTGGATATCGAGCCGCTGCGCCGTAAGGAGTCCAAACCTCTCCTGCGCGTCGTTTATACGCAGGGAATGATGGTAAAGATTATAGGAGCTCACGGGCGAGCTTGAGCGGCGGTTGATCGAAAGCGCGGTAAGGCTGACCAGCTGAAACAGCACCGCAACGAGTATCAGGCAGATTTTTGCGGGAATCCTTATTTTGTGAAAGCGGAAAAGATATTTACCGGCGATTATACTCAGCACGAGCGGCAGGATCGCGGCAATCAAAAAGCCCGCCTTGTCTCCGAGCGATTTCAAAACCGATTCGAAAACCGGGGCGCGGCTTTCTCCGGAAATTGTGAAAAGCCGGTTAAACACGCTCTGATAGAGAATCTGAGCTACAAAAAGCAGGGTGATGAGCAGTGCGAAGATGTTGCACAGAACCCGGTTCAGCGCTTCGCTTCCGAAGGTACAGAGCACTGTCAGCACGCAGGCTATCGGAACCGTCAGAAACGCGGTGTATATGACCCCGATCGAGAGGAAGGTCTCCCCAATGCTCAGGCGCAGCACCGACTCGAGATAGATTATCAAAAGCGGAAAAAACAGCACGGAGACGTAGTTGTTTATACGGGTTTTTCGCTCATAATACTCGCCGAAGCCGTCGCCGTAATCGTTTGGCCGACGACGCGGCTTTTTCTTTTCCGGCTCGACCTCGCCGCCCTTAAGCACGTCGTAATCGGGCAAGCTGTCCAAAAAATCGTTCATCTCCGTCACCTCCCGAACCAGAATCTATATAGTGATCGAATTATAAATCTATACAGTGTTAATATTAATACACATTCGGCGAAATATGCAAGTATAATTACATAATTGTATTATTTGGGGCAGACGAAAAACGTCTGCCCTTTTATGCCGTTGCTTACGTTATTACAAGAAGCACTTTACCAGCACGGCCTTCTGAGCGTGGAGACGGTTTTCGGCTTCCTCAAAGATTTCGTCGGCGTGAGCCTCGAATACGTCGGCGGTGATCTCCTCGCCGCGGTGAGCGGGCAGGCAGTGGAGAACCATACAGCCGTCGTTGGTAAGACTCATAAGCTCGGAATTGACCTGATAGCCCTCAAAGGCGGCGGCACGGATCTTCTGCTCCTCCTCCTGACCCATCGAAGCCCAAACGTCGGTGAGAACCACGTCGGCACCCTTGGCGGCGTCGGCGGGCTTTCTTACCATCTCGAACTTATCGCCGAAGGACTCCCCGAACTTAACGATATTCTCGGGCGGCTCATAGCCCTCGGGGCAGGCGACGCTTATGCTCATTCCGGTGCGCAGAGCTCCGACTATGAGCGAGTTCATCATATTGTTTCCGTCGCCGATAAAGCACATCTTAAGACCTTCGAGCTTACCCTTTTTTTCACGGATCGTCTGTAGATCGGCGAGAACCTGGCAGGGATGGCAATAGTCGGTGAGGCCGTTGATGATCGGGATCGAGCCGTATTCGGCAAGAGCCTCAACCTCGGACTGTTCGAAAGTTCTGATCATTATACCGTCGATAAAACGCGAGAGCACGCGGGCGGTATCCTGAACGGGCTCGCCCCGGCCTATCTGTAAATCGTTCGACGAAAGGAAGAGCGGATAACCGCCGAGCTGGGTCATTCCTACCTCAAACGAAACCCTTGTTCGGGTAGAGGCCTTCTCAAAAATCATTCCGAGCGTTTTGCCCTTTAAGAGCTTGTGCTCAATACCGTTTTTCTGTTCGTATTTGAGTTTGTCGGCGAGGTCGAGAGTCGAGAGGATCTCCTCTGTTGACCAATCCTCCAGTTTAAGTAAATGTTTCATATTTCTTCTCCTGTTTTATAGATTTTCAGCCAGTATCGCGACGGCCTCGTCGAGCTCATCGCGTGTGATATTGAGAGGGGGAAGCATACGGAGCAGCGATTTCGCTGTGATTATCAGCAGTCCGTCCTCCACGCATTTTGCGGCGATTTCGTGAGCGTCGCCGTTTTCGAGCTCTATACCGATCATCAATCCGAGCCCTCTTACGGATTTTACGCCCTTGAGAGCGCTGAGCTTTTCCTTAAGATACTCGCCCTTAGCGCGCACCTCCGAAAGGAATTCCTCTGTATTCACGACGCTTAATATATAGTTCGCTCCGGCGCAAACCACGGGATTCGCGGCGAAGGTTGAGCCGTGGGTCGAAGGGGTCATCACCCCGGCGAGCTTTTCGGCGCAGAGACAGGCTCCTATCGGAAGCCCGCCGCCTAGACCCTTGGCGCAGGTAGCCAGATCAGGCATAATTCCGAAATTCTCAAAGCAGAAGAGCCGGCCGGTTCGGCCGATTCCGGTCTGAACCTCATCGACTATAAGCACCAGGTCGCGCTCGTCGCAGAGCTCTCTTAACGCCTTAACAAAGTCCTTGTCAAGAATATTTACTCCGCCCTCGCCCTGGACGCACTCGATGAGCACGCCGCAGGTGCTCTCCGTAAGCTGAGCCTTTACGCTGTCGAGGTCGGGGTCGGCATACATAAAGCCCTCGGTGAAGGGAAAAAAGTAGTTGTGAAAAACATCCTGACCTGTAGCAGAGAGGGTTGTGACGGTTCGGCCGTGGAAGGAATTGGAGAGGGTTATGATCTCGTTTCGTCCTTCGCCGTACTTGTCAAAGCTGTATTTTCTCGCTACTTTTATGGCGCATTCGTTAGCCTCGGCTCCGCTGTTTCCAAAGCAGACCTTTGAAAATCCCGTGGCCTCGCACAAGGTCTCGGCGAGCTTGGAAGCCTGAGGGCAGTAGAAGTAGTTGCTCATATGCTGGATCTCGGAAAGCTGAGCGGAAACAGCCTTTACGTAGCCCTCGTCGCAGTAGCCCAGCGCGTTTACACCGATACCGGAGCTGACGTCGAGGTATCTCTTCCCGTCCTCGTCGTAGGCATATCGGCCTTTTCCGCTTTTAAGGGCTACGTCGTAGCGGCCGTAGGTATGCATTATATATTTATTGTCTAGTTCCTTTGTGTTCATTTTTACTCCTTATGATTAAAAGAAAACTCAATTATATCGTCCCTCTGCTCAAAGCCGAGGCTTTTCCAGAAATTCTGTCCGAGGGAATTATCCCTGTAGCAAAAAATATGGGTCTTTTTTATACCGTCGGCGGCGATCCTTTTGAGAGCGGTAGAGGCGAGCGCGCGGCCGATATGATGGCGGCGGTAGTCGGGATGGACGGCCATATGGTGGATAAAGCCCCGCCGTCCGTCGTGACCTGCCAGAACCGTTCCGATAACGCGGTCTCCGTCGAGGGCGATCTGGCTCATACCGGGATTTCGGGCGAGGTACCGCGCGATGCTCTCGCGCTCGTCGGCGGAGCTGAGGGCGCGTTTAGTGGTGATCTGCCACATTTCGAATACCTTGTCGTAATCTTCTGTTTTCATAGGACGAATGGTATAGTTTTCTTTCATATTTGCCTTTCTTTAGTAGAGCATTGTTCCGATTCCCTCGTCGGAGAAGAGCTCGAGCAGGATAGAATGCTTGAGCCTTCCGTCAAGAATGTGCGCACGGCTTACGCCGCTGCGCACAGCGTCGACGCAGCACTCGATTTTCGGGATCATTCCTCCGGCGAGAACACCCTCTTTTTTGAGTTTCGGCACGTCGTTAATGTTGACCGAGGAGATGAGGGTGCTGTCGTCGTGCACGTCGCGCAGAAGTCCGCGGACGTCTGTCATAAGAATCAGCTTTTTTGCGCCGAGCTTTGCGGCGATTTTTGCGGCCGCGAGGTCGGCGTTGATATTGTAAACCTCGCCATTGTAGCCTCCGGCGATGGTTGATATTACCGGGATATATCCGTTCTTTATGGAATCGAGGATGATCATCGGGTTAACGCGGTCGATCTCGCCGACAAAACCCAGATCCTCGGCGGACGCGAGCTTTTTGGCCATGAGCATTTTTCCGTCGAGCCCGCAAAGTCCTATAGCGCGGCCGCCGTTCAGCGAGAGGTGCTGCACAAGGCTTTTGTTGACCTTTCCGGCGAGCACCTGCTGGACGATGTCGATAGTCTCGCGGTCGGTTACGCGCAGGCCGTTTTTGAACTCGCTCTTCTTTCCTGTTTTTGTGAGCATAGTATTTATTTCGGGGCCGCCGCCGTGAACCAGCACGACGTTGATCCCAACGAGCTGCATAAGCACGATATCGCTCATCACCGCGTTTTTCAGCTCTTCGCTCTGCATAGCGTTGCCGCCGTATTTTACAACGATGGTCTGTCCGCGGTTTTTCTGGATATAGGGCATGGCCTGTATCAGTATTTCAGCTCTCTTGTTATTATCCATTCTCTTATCCTCTTATGTTCTGTAGTCGCCGTTGATTTTAACGTAATCGTATGTTAGGTCGCAGCCGTAGGCCTCGGCCTTTTCGGTGCCGTCGCCGAGTGTTACGATAATATTTATCTCGTTTTCGAGCAGTATCTCCTTAGCCTTTTCCTCGCTAAAGGGGATCCCCGCTCCGTTTTCGCACACGCAGAGCTCGCCCTTTTTGGACGAGAAGCTAACGCCGACCTTCTTTACGTCGACGTCGGCGCCGCTGTAGCCGATGGCGCAGAGCACCCTTCCCCAGTTGGCGTCGGCTCCGAACATAGCGGCCTTGAAAAGGCTGGAGCATATTATGCTTTTGCTGACCTTTACCGCGTCGGCCTTGGTTTTGGCTCCGCTTACAGAGCAAACCAAGAGCTTTGTAGCTCCCTCGCCGTCGCCTGCGAGCTTTTTAGCGAGAGCCTTGAACGCCTCTGTAAGCCCGGCGACAAACACGCGGTAATCCTCGTTTTTCTCGGTGATCTCCGGGTTACCGGCCTTTCCGGAGGCCATGATCGCTAGGGTGTCGTTGGTGGAGGTATCTCCGTCGACGCTGACCATATTGTAGCTGTCCTCGACCGCCTCTTTTAGAGCGGCCTCGAGCATTTCGGCCGATACGGCGGCGTCGGTGGTCACAAATGACAGCATCGTACCCATATTAATGTGGATCATACCGCTTCCCTTTGCGATACCTCCGACAGTGACTGTTTTTCCGCCGAGCGTCATTGTCATTGCCATTTCCTTTTTGACGGTATCGGTGGTCATGATCGCCTCGGCGGCGTTTGTTCCGCCGTCCTTCGAGAGCGTTCCGCGCATAGCCTGAGCTCCCTTTTCGACCGGCTCGATCGGAAGCGGCTCGCCGATCACTCCTGTGGAGGCTACGATCACGTCGTCGGCGCTTACGCCGAGGACGTCTGCGGCGATATCGCACATGCGCTGAGCCTTTTCGTAGCCGTCGGCGTTGCAGGTGTTCGCGTTTCCTGAATTGACGATGACCGCCTGAGCTCTGACGTTTTTAAGGTGCTCTCGGGTGACGGTGATAGCGTCGGATTTTACAAGATTCTTAGTGTAGACCGCGGCGGCGTTGCAGACCGTGTCGCAGTATATGAGCGCTAGATCGCGCTTTGTTTTATTTGAAGGCTTTATCGAGGCGCATACGCCCTGCGCGGTAAAGCCCTCGGGAGCGGTAATACCGCCCGGGATAAATTTTGTATTCATAATCTTCCTCTAAAACGCCGGGGGAACGATCTCGAGCCCGGTTTTTTCGTCAAGCCCGAAGAGAATGTTCATATTCTGAACGGCCTGACCGGCGGCGCCCTTGACCATATTATCTATAGCGGCGCAGGCGATGAGCTTGCGGGCGCGCGGGTCAAAGTGAACGCTGATATCGCAGAAATTGCTGTACTTTATGTTGTGAATGTCGGCGCACATCCCCTCGGGAAGCACGCGGACAAAATACTCGTCCCTGTAGTAATCCTCGTAGGCGGCTCTTATTTGCTCATAGGTCACGCCTTCCTTTAGATCGGCGTAGCAGGTCGCGAGGATACCGCGGTTCACGGGGAGAAGATGAGGCACGAAGGTGAGAGTCACCTTCTCGCCGGAGAGCTTGGAGAGCGTCTGCTCTATCTCGGGAGTGTGGCGGTGAGAAGCGACCTTGTAGGCGTGGAAGCCCTCGTTGAGCTCGGGGTAGTGGTTTCCCTGAACGGGCTTTCTGCCGGCTCCGGTAACTCCGCTCGCGCAGTTGCATATTATACCCTTCATCTCGATCAGGCCATTAACGACAGCCGGAGCCAGCGCCAACGGCGAGCAGGTCGTGTAGCAGCCGGGATTGGCCACGATATCACTGCCCTTTATCTTGTCGCGGAAAAACTCGGGAAGCCCGTAGACGGCCTCCTCGTGAAGAGCCTTGTCGAGGAAGGCTCCGCCGTACCATTCAGCGTACTCCTCCTCGCTCTCGAGGCGGAAATCCGCGCCGAGATCGATAAACTTGACCCCGTTTTTCTTGCAGTCGGCGGCCAGCTCCTGGCTGAGCCCGTGAGGAAGAGCGGCAAAAACAACGTCGCTTTTTTCCACTACCTCGGCGGCTGTGCCGCAAACCATATCGTTCAAATATATGTAGCTCGGGTAGACCTCGGAGAGCTTTTTGCCCTCGAAGCTTACGGAGCTTACGGCCGATATCTCGGCCTGAGGATGAGCGGAGATAAGGCGGACGAGCTCACAGCCCGCGTAACCAGTAGCTCCGACGATTCCGGCTTTTATCATAGTTTTCATAGCCTTTCCGCCCACAAACAGTTTTTTGATTTATTGTATTTACAGCCTTATCGTGGGCGGATAAGGCGTAAATGTAAATATGAATTAGAGTGGTTTTCACACTTTACTGTCTTTATTCGACGATCTTCCTGACCCTCTGAGCCTGAGCCCTTACGTTTTCAGGGGCGGGGCCTCCGAAGGCCGTGCGCTGAGAAACGCAGTATTCGAGCGAAATAGCGCGGTAAACATCGTCTGTGAAAACGTCGCAAACCTTTTGGTACTCCTCGATCGGGAGACTCTCGAGGTCAAGCCCGAGCTCGATACAGCGGGCGACGAGCTCGCCGGTAGCCTTGTAAGCGTCACGGAACGGCACGCCGTGCTTGGTGAGCCAGTCGGCGACGTCGGTGGCGTTGATAAAGCCTCCGGCCGCGGCTCTGCGCATATTCTCGGGGATAACGCGCATTGTGTCAAGCATAGGCGTAAAGGCGGTGAGGCACATCTTGACGGTATCGACCGCGTCGAAGATCGCCTCCTTATCCTCCTGCATATCCTTGTTGTACGCAAGAGCGATTCCCTTCATCACTGTTAAAAGCGTCATTGTGTCGCCGAAAACGCGGCCGCTCTTTCCGCGGACAAGCTCGGCTATGTCGGGGTTCTTTTTCTGCGGCATTATTGAGGAGCCGGTGGAGAAGGCGTCGTCGAGCTCGATAAACTTGAACTCCCACGAGCACCACATAATGATCTCCTCGGAGAAGCGGCTAAGGTGAACCATAATGATCGAGAGCGCGCCTGCAAACTCAATGCAGTGATCGCGGTCGGAAACTCCGTCGAGCGAGTTGTTGGTAACTCTGTCAAACCCGAGAAGCGAACGGGTTATGTCGCGGTCGATCGGGTACGTTGTTCCGGCGAGAGCGCAGGAGCCGAGAGGCATTTCGTCCATACGCTTAAGGCAATCGTCGAGGCGGCCGATATCGCGCAAAAGCATTTCGGCGTAAGCGAGAAGATGGTGGCCGAAGGTTATGGGCTGAGCGCGCTGTAGGTGGGTATAGCCGGGCATAACGGTGTCGCTGTACTGCTCGGCCTTATCGGCTATTACCTTAACGAGAGCCTCAACGAGCGCGCGCACGTTCCTGACTTCCTTTTTTAAGTAGAGCTTTATATCGAGCGCGACCTGGTCGTTGCGGCTGCGTGAGGTATGGAGACGTTTTCCGTCGTCGCCGATACGAGCTGTGAGCTCTCCCTCGACGAAGGTGTGGATATCCTCGGCCTCCATATCTATAGCGAGCTTTCCGCTTTCGATATCGGACAATATCTCAAGAAGTCCTCTGTGGATATTCTCGGCCTCTTCCTCGCGTATTATTCCGCATTTTCCGAGCATTGTCGCGTGGGCGATACTGCCCTCGATATCCTCGCGGAACATACGGCTGTCGAATGATATTGAGCTGTTGAAATCGTTTGTCGTTTTGGAGAGCTCCTTTTTAAAGCGTCCCTTCCAAAGCTGCATAAATTCACCTCATTTTAATAAAGGCGCGCCCTGCGCGCATTTCGCTTCTCGTCTCTGTTAGTATAGTTTCTGTTCAAAGCTTTGCTTTTATCAAAGCAAGCAGTTCATAGCACTGCGAATTCAGTGGGGGATTGTATTCCACCACTGTATTTAGATAATGGCCGCCTATAGAGGCGGGGACATTGTCAGCTTTGTTATACCATCTATCGTAATGTCCTGCCAAATAAAATGGCTAATGGGACAGGAAAATCCTGTCCCCTTATTCTGCATATCCCAAACCGACCGCGGACGTCGTCCGCAGGCCGGTTCATACTATTATTCCAGCGTAAAGCAGGGTCTTACTTTATTAAGCCCTTCTTGGCGCGAACCTTGATCGGGAGACCGAAGAGGTTGATGAAGCCTGCGCTGTCGTTCTGATCGTAAACCTCGTCCTCATCAAAGGTCGCGATTTCCTCGTCATAGAGCGAATACGGACTGGTAACTCCGGCGTCGATGATATTGCCCTTGTAGAGCTTGAGTTTTACGTCGCCCGTTACATACTCCTGAGTGCTGTCGACGAAGGCCGAGAGCGCCTCGCGCAGAGGAGTGTACCATTTTCCGTCGTAAACGAGCTCCGAGAACTTGATCGCGAGCACGGATTTATAATGCTGTGTATCCTTGTCGAGGCAGATCTCCTCAAGCTTGCTGTGCGCGGCGTAGAGGATCGTACCGCCGGGAGTCTCGTATACTCCGCGAGCCTTCATGCCCACGAGACGGTTCTCCACGATGTCGGTGATACCGATACCGTTCTTGCCGCCGATTTCGTTAAGCTTCTGAACAACGCTCACCGCGTCCATCTCAACGCCGTTTACGCTCTTTGCCTCGCCCTTTTCGAAGTGGATCGTAACATACTCGGGCTCATCGGGAGCCTGAAGCGGTGAAACTCCCATCTCGAGGAAGCCTTCCTTCTCATACATAGGCTCGTTGGCCGGATCCTCGAGGTCGAGTCCCTCGTGGCTCAGATGCCAGAGGTTCTTGTCCTTTGAATAGTTTGTCTCACGGTTGATCTTGAGCGGGATCTTCTTGGCCTCAGCGTAGGCGATCTCCTCCTCGCGGCTCTTGAATTCCCATACGCGCCAGGGAGCGATGATCTTCATATCGGGAGCGTAGGCCTTTATAGCGAGCTCAAAACGAACCTGATCGTTGCCCTTGCCGGTACAGCCGTGACAAATAGCATCGGCGCCCTCCTTAAGAGCGATCTCCACCAAACGCTTGGCGATGATCGGACGCGCAAAGGATGTTCCGAGCAGATACTTGCCCTCGTATACAGCTCCGGCCTTTACTGTGGGATATACATACTCCTCTACGAATTCCTTGTTCAGGTCCTCGATGTAAAGCTTTGAGGCGCCGGTGGCAATAGCCTTCTCCTCAAGACCCTCGAGCTCGTCGGCCTGACCGACGTTGCCGGATACCGCGATTACCTCGCAGTTGTCATAGTTTTCCTTTAACCACGGAATGATGATTGAAGTATCGAGACCGCCTGAATAAGCGAGTACTACCTTTTTGATCTTGTTGTCTGCCATAATGATCTCCATTACCTTTCTTCCCGCAAATGTTTTTTAGCATTTTTACCACCTTACTGCGGGCAGGTAAGGCGCAAATGGAGATTCGGTAATCTCCGTTTACGGGCGTTGCTACCTAAAACAAGTTTCGGGCAACCAATTTGCCTCCGTAAACTAAAGCCGCCGAAGTTGGGGCTGTTCTGAATAATGTTACTATTACATTATACACGCAAATACCGAAAAATCAAGTCCTATCTGCATAAATATTCAAACTTTATGAATTTTGTATAAAATATCACGCTTTACCGCTTTTAATTAATTAAATTTATGGTTTTTCGGGGTAAAACCGGAGCAATATACCATCGGCGTTCTTTCTCTGAATGTATAAAAAATGAATATTGCGCATATTTATACATAAGATTGAATATTGCGCATTAATGTGGTACAATGGTACATAGTATTTAGAAAAAGCTTTTTACCGAAAGGATATGAGATATTATGTCTGAATTCAGGGAAATCTCCCCTTATGAGCTCGCGGAGAACCCGTTTGAGCTGATCGGAAAGGACTGGGCTTTGGTAACGGCCAAAAACGGCGACAGCTGCAACACAATGACAGCTTCGTGGGGCGGTATCGGAATAATGTGGAACAAACCCGCGGCCTTTACATTTATACGTCCCCAGCGTTTTACCTTTGGACTGATGGAAAGCGAGGATTACTACAGTCTGAGCTTCTACGATGAAAAATACCGCGACGCTCTTAAGCTTTGCGGCACAAAAAGCGGCCGCGATACCGACAAAATCGCCGAATGCGGCTTTACTCCCGAATACGGCGAGGCTGCTCCTTACTTTAAGGAGGCAAAGCTTGTGCTCATATGCCGAAAGCTTTACGCTCAGGATATGAACGCCGAAAGCGTGAAGGACAAAAAGACCGTGGGCGGCTTCTACGGAGAGGACGACTACCACAAGATGTATATCAGCGAGATTGTAAAGGTTCTTAAGAAATAAGGTGGCTTTATGAGGATTTTTAAAAGGGCTTTGTGCCTGGCTTTGTGCTTTGTTACCGCGACGTTCTGCTTTTCCGGGTGTTCATCGGGCGAAAAATACGACAAAAAATCAGTCGTCTTATCGCGCGAGGACAAATACGAGGTCGTAAAGAACATCGACGAACTCATTATGGACAACAAATACAGAGGCACGGTCGCGGTTAAGCTTAACGAAAATTACATATATCTGGACTGCACGGGCTCAGAAAGCAAAAACGGAGACGACATCGAGGTTACATCGGCGTTCCAGGTCGGAAACCTTACCGAGGCGTTTACCACAGCGGCCATTATGAAGCTGGCCGACGAAAAAAAGCTGTCGCTCGAGGACAGCCTTACAAAGTTTTTCAACGCGAACGTCGCCGACGTCACCGTTGAGGATCTGGTCAAAAACAAGGTAAGCTTCGGCTATTACATCGGAGACGTCGAGAAGGATACGAAAACCCTCAAAAAGATAGATAAGCTCGTCAAAAAGGACGACAACGAGAAAATAAAGAAGGTCGTGGCCGACTTCATCTTCAACTTCGGAATGGTCGACTACGCAACGGATAAATCGAATTACTACCTGCTGGGTCTCATTGTTGAGAAGGCCTCGGGCGAGGATTACAGAGATTATGTAAAGAAAAACATAATCGACGAGCTCGGACTCAAGAGCACCTCGTTCGCAAGCTCCGGCAAGCCCTACCACGGCTACGACAGCGAGAACAAAAAATGGCTCAAAACCCAAACCCCGCGCTATAAGAACTGGGGCTTCCTGTTCTCGGTCTACGGAATGGAATCCTCGCAGAGCGACTTGTTCACGTTCTACGACGCGTTCTTCTCGGGCAAGCTCTTCAAAACCGACGTAGCCTCGTATATAGCGAAGTCAAAATCGGGAAACCACTACGGCTTCGGCTTCTCTAAGGGCGATATCGACGCCTGGACAAGCATAAATCTCCACCGCGCATATCTTCACCGCGACAGCGACACCGATTTAACGGTACTGCTTCTGTCGAATTCCGTCGGCGGTTTTGACATAAACACCCTCGGACACGAGGTGTACAGCGCGGTCAACAAAAAGGTCACGGGAACCATCCTCAGAAGCAATAAGTAAGAAAGGCGCCTTGTGCGCCTTTCTCTACTCATCGCACGTTTCTGCGCAGCAGAAAACTGTGCGGAGAACATAAATTATTTTTTGTTTGGTAGGAGCTAACTATATATCAAAGCTATAAAGATTACAAATAGTGCAGTATTATTTTTACTATTTGTCGTAATTTCCTGCCAAACAAAAAAAGGAGCGATCCGTTGAACCGCGGATCGTTCCTTTTTTATGCGCGGCGCGCTGCGATAGCACAGGCGATGGCCGCGCAAAATTTGGTATTGCAAATATTGATATTTTGGTATACAATATATTAGTTAGAGCCAAAGAGGATTTTTTCGGCGTTTTTGCAGAGTATCAGCTCTTTTTCGCGCTCGGTGAGATCGAGCGACTTCATCAGCCCGACGTTCGAGCTGAGATCGCTCCACGGATAATCGCTGGCGTAGAGTATCCTGCCCGCTCCGTGAGCGCGGATGATGCGCTCCGTTTGACTTTTCGGAGCCATACTCAGGATCACCGCGAGGTCGAGGTAAACAGGCTGACCGACAAGGTATTTCTCCACATCGTCCCACTGCTTCCAGCCGCCGAGATGCGCCGCGATCATGTGTGCGCCTTCGGTTTCCGCAAGCACATGCGAGATGCGTTCGGGTGTTGCGTAGATGGGCGGGGGCAGACCGATATCATCGCCTGCATGGAAGATCACGAGCAGGCCGAGTGCTTCACACTTTTTGATGATGCGGATGACCTGCGGGCTGTCGATATAGGTCTCCTGAAACTGCAAATGCAGCTTGATGCCGGAAAAGCCGCGCTCT
>CACYDK010000167.1 GCA_902773155.1 uncultured Ruminococcus sp. | reverse complement strand
GAGCGGGCTTGTTCTTCATATCCGCTCTGAGGTTATACCACTGCTTCGGGATCTCGTTTTCGGATAAATATATTTTATAGGGGATTTTGTTTTCTGACATGGTAATTACTCCTTTATGTAAATATTTTTATAATTTGTTGACTTAATATATTTGTTGTTTGGCTTCACCATCGCTTTGGACGAAATGAATATAATCTCATATTGCTTACCTCTTCAAAAATAAAAAAACCTGTCCCTGCAAAACTGCCCGGACAGGATAATCCTGCGGTGCCACCCTGCTTGACGTCATAAACGTCCTCTCAATACGTACTTACATACGCTGACTGTTATTACGTTCAGTCACCACGTCTCGCATACTCTGCCTTCGCATTTCCGCTCGCCCTCGGAAGTCCATTCGATCCTGCCGTCCCTACCGCGCTTCCACCGTCCGCGGCTCTCTGAAAAGTAATTGCAGAACTTACTCACTCTTCCTCATCGGTTTAACGTGATTCTACATCATTAATCCGAAAATGTCAACAGTTTTTTCAAAAAAATTTAGCAAGCTAAATTATCAAAGTGCAATATACACACATAGGCCCTTGTTTTGGTATGGTCTAAGATACAATTTGCATAAACTTTAATATTTAATCTTTACAAAATTTCGAAAATGTATTAAAATATTTTATATAAAAATAACATATTTTATAAGGGGGGATTTGACTATGAGCGACTACAGACTTACTGACCGCGAATTCTTTCCTGTAAAGGTGCCGCGGCATCTGTACAGGAATAACACTGCGCTCGACCTGAACGCTCAGCGCGAGATGCTGAAGCTTAAAGGCGAGATCAAAAACAAGCTCGAACGCAGGGGAAAAGCCTCGCTCAAAATTCCTCCCGAATACAGAAACTACCGCAGTGAAATTGAGAAAATATCTCGATTGATCGAGCTCTCGGGCGAGTGCCCCAACGTCTATTTCTTTGACGCGAAATGCGATTTTGTAAGCGAGATTTTTATCGACCTGATGTTTAACGCGCAGACCGAGCACAATATGTATTTCGATTTCATACGCAGAAAGCCGTCGGCTCCGATGGCGATAAGTATGAACAATCACCTGCCCAATCTTGATATGCTCTACAGCTGTATACTTAAATGTGACGCCGAGTTTTTTATGAGCCGTTCCTATCATTTTCCCGAGAATCTTTACAACCACTACCGCGTAAATCCGCCGGGAGTAATAAGGGTTTGGCTGTCTGTAAGGGACAAGAAAAACCGCTCCAGATATACCGCCGCTCAAAGGGAGAGCTACGACAGATACGGAGCGATGTATATGGATATTATGATTAAGATCACCGCGCTCACACGCAGAGCCTTCAACGACAGGGACTACGGGATCTATTCCGAATTCTCGGCTCTGTTCAACACCGGCCTTTACACGCGCTACGCGTCCCATTACGAAATGCTTAAAAATGCCGGGATATTTCTGCCGGCCGAGATCCAGGAGGCCTTCAGAGATTTTGTATCGGTAGAGAACTGATCTTGCCTACAGCTCAAGACGGTAGACGTAATCGTCCATAAAGAAACCGCCGCCGATGTCGTTTTTCTCGGCTCTGATCCTTTGAAAGCCCAGCTTTTCGTAAATATACTTTGACTCGTTTCCCTTGTTGACGTTGAGTTCTACGGCTGACAGCCCGAGCTTTTCGGCTTCACCGGCAATAAGACCGAGCATAATCCGGGAATAGCCCTTTCCTCTGGCGATCTTTTTGAGATAAAGCTTGCTTAGGTATATCGCGTCGTTTCTCCGGAAAAAGCACATGAATCCGGCGTCTTTTCCGTTTTCAAGAACGAAAAAGTACCTTTTGCCGCTTTCGAGCTGATTCGAAATCGATCCGACGGACTGGAATTTCTCAATCATATAATCGTTTTGAGCCGCGCCGATGATCGGATCGTAGTACTCCTTAACTATTGAGGAGGCAAGACCCGACATCCTGTTAATCCCGGCTGTATCGCCGGCAAAAAGCTCGATAAAGCTTATTGGATCCTTCATTTTATCACCCCGGAGAATAATACCAGATTTTTGAGTGCTTGTCCACCTTTTTTGTGTGGACAAGCATTGTTTTTTGTAGTATTATTATCCTAAGGAAGTGATAGTATGAACCATAGTGAATTGGCAGGGGAGTATTTCTCAAAGGGATATAATTGCGCTCAGTCCGTGCTCATGGCTTTTTCTGACTTGACAGGGCTCGAGCCTGAGCTCGCCGCGAAGCTCGCCTCATCCTTTGGCGGAGGGCTCGGCCGTATGCGCGAGGTCTGCGGAGCCGTAAGCGGAGGAGCGATGGTGTTGGGGATTCTCAAAGGCTATTCAGACCCTGAAAACAGTGAGGACAAGAGCCGCCACTATCGACTTGTACAAGATTTTGCGGAGACGTTTAAGGCAGAAAACGGCTCGATAATCTGCCGCGAGTTGCTTTCGGGAGTAAAGGTAAGGGAGGGCAGAGAGCCCGAGGAAAGAACCGCCGATTACTACAAAAAACGTCCGTGCCGCGAGCTTGTCATGCGCAGTGCGCAGATTCTGGACTCAATTCTTCTGGACTGAGGCCGCGATATGCCTAAAAAGCGCGGAAATTATGCATAAAGTATAAATAACCGGATGAAATTAACTAATAATTTGTAAAATAGACTTGATTTATTCGCTGTAATTTCGTATAATCTTATTATAGGGAAATTAAACGCATATCCCTTTCGTCTAAAAAATTTAAGGAGGAAATGCTTATGTATTACACCGCAGAAGTAACGAATATGTGCCCCGTAGCTAAAGGCGCGTATCACGGTCCCGCACCCATTCCCGAGGAGGGCAAGTGGGTTCAGGCAAAGGAAATTAAGGATATCTCCGGCTTTACTCACGGAATTGGTTGGTGCGCTCCTCAGCAGGGAGCATGCAAGCTTACCCTTAACGTTAAGGAGGGAATCATCGAGGAAGCCCTCGTTGAGACAATCGGTTGCTCCGGTATGACTCACTCCGCTGCTATGGCTTCGGAAATCCTTATCGGCAAAACTCTCCTCGAGGCTCTCAACACCGACCTCGTATGCGACGCTATCAACACCGCTATGAGAGAGTTATTCTTACAGATCGTATACGGCAGAACACAGAGCGCGTTCTCCGAGGGCGGCCTTCTCGTAGGCGCTTCTCTCGAGGACTTAGGTAAGGGACTGCGTTCTCAGGTAGGTACAATGTTCGCTACCAAGGAAAAGGGCCCGCGTTATCTCGAGATGACCGAGGGCTATTGCACACGCGTCGCTCTCAACAAGGACGACGAAATCATAGGCTACGAGTTTGTAAGCTTCGGTAAGATGATGGACTTTATCAAGAGCGGTATGGACGCTAACGAAGCTCTTGAAAAGGCTAAGGGTCATTACGGACAGTGGGATACTGCCGCTAAATACATTGATCCGCGTACAGAATAAGGGAGGCGTGCACAATGAGTTTATTTGAAAACTATGACAGAAGAATAGAAAAAATCAACGCCGTTCTCGCTAAGTACGGCATCGAGTCCGTAGAAGAGGCTCGTGAAATTTGTAAGGCAAAGGGCTTTGATCCCTATGAGATCACCAAGGGAATCCAGCCCATCTGCTTTGAAAACGTTTGCTGGGCTTACTGCGTAGGCGCCGCCATCGCTCTTAAGGCCGGTGCTAAGAACGCTGAGGAAGCCGCAAGATATATCGGCGAAGGCTTACAGAGCTTCTGTATTGACGGTTCTGTTGCCGAAAACCGTAAGGTCGGTCTCGGCCACGGTAATTTAGCCGCTATGCTTCTCAGCAACGAGACAAAGTGTTTTGCGTTCCTCGCCGGACACGAGTCCTTCGCCGCGGCTGAGGGCGCTATCGGTATCGTTCGTAACGCTAACAAGGTCAGAGAGCAGCCGCTGAGAGTTATCCTCAACGGTCTCGGTAAGGACGCCGCTCAGATCATCTCCAGAATCAACGGCTTCACCTATGTTCAGACTCAGTTTGACTACTT
>CACYDK010000166.1 GCA_902773155.1 uncultured Ruminococcus sp. | reverse complement strand
CGTATCGAAGTGGTCATAACGGGCCTGACTCGAAATCAGGTAGTCCTCACGGGCTCGTGGGTTCGAATCCCACCGCTTCCGCCAAAGAAAAGGGACAGGATTATTCTTGTCCTTTTTTCTATATGTTGTTAATTGAAACTATCGTGGGATTCGAAAGGCCGTTAAGAAAATAGTCCGGTGGACTATTTTTAGGCCGTCGCGTTGCAGAAACTTTTCGCCTTTACGTGAACACAACAAGCGGCGCAGGTGATCTCTTATCAATAAAACAAACACCGCTTCCGCCAAAGAAAAGGGACAGGATTATTCTTGTCCTTTTTTCTATATGTTGTTAAATGAAACTATCGTGGTATTCGAAAGGCTGAAATAAACGCTCTTATTTGTGACTTTAGGTAATTCTGATATTCACATCGTATTCTTTTGTGAATACTATAAATCAGTGCAGGCGGTGATAATATGGCGTTTACTGTAAGAGAGCTTTTTGCCAGGCTGATTCAATGCGAAGCCGGGGGAGAAGGACTTGAGGGAATGAGAGCTGTAGCCTCAGTGGTTATGAACCGCGTTTATGTACCGTACGGCGAATTCTCGCGAGTATCTAAAGGCGGCGACGTAAGGGCGATAATAACTCAACCCTATCAGTTTTCCTGTCTTAAAACTCAGAATAATACCCAAAATATCTATAATATGAATCCAACGGATATTCATTACGAGGTTGCCGACTGGGCGCTGTCCGGTAACACCTCCGAGTCTGTAGGTAACTCACTGTTTTTTCTCAATCCTTTCAGCAACAACTGCCCAAATTTCTTCCCTTCAAAGGTTGGTATTATCTACAACAGGGTTGGGAAGCATTGCTTCTATGCTCCGACAGAGGAGTACAAAAAAACATAGAAATTATTCTATTTTGATTAATCAATTATTTAATATATCCGGAGGTTTTCAATGGATCATCATGAAGTTAACGCTTTTAACAGCATAGATTTAAACGATTTGTACAACCTAAACAGATGCTTGGGCGGAGAATGTATAAGTAATACTCTTTCGTCTCAGATTCCTATTCGCACTATTGAGGAAATCGCCGCTCTCAGAAGTGCTCGTCCGCAGGCTGTTGCGGCTCTGCAGTCAGCGGTAAACGAAAAGCCTTTTGAGGACTCCAGCCCGATTTTTGGCGATCCACAGCAGTTTTATGCCCCGATTACTAAGGAACAGAGCGAGGAATATCCCACACCGGCGATAGTAAACGAGGAAATACGTCAGAGCAACAAAAACTCCGGTTCAAAAGCCGATAACGCCGGAGATTTATTCGTTCCATATCAGGTAACAAGGGACAGTCTGCAATATCTCAACGGCTTTATCAAAACGCAGATCGGCCGCAGAGTGTCCATAGATTTTCTCATAGGAAGCGACATAGTTACAACAAAAACAGGCTATCTCCTCGCGGTGGCTCAGAATTATCTGCTCTTGAACGAGCTCGACACCAACGACGTTACAGCCTGTGATTTGTATACCCTTAAGTTTATCAGGTTTTATTATTAAAACTATTGTACGATCTGCGTATATTACAATACGCGGTAATATCTAAATCAAATCTGATATAATCGAGTTAGATAAAAGATAGCCGTTTGGAGTAAGTGAAAGCCTTCTGCCATCAAGCTTCATCAAGCCGGCATTTATAAATTTATCACATTTATTAGTGAATTCCGGGTCGGGTTCTCCGCCCCGGATTATTTTAAGCTTGTCTAAGTCCAAGCCCTCGCTGAGTCTAAGACTAAGCATTATAAACTCTTCCTCGGTTCCGCCTTCACCATCCTCGATAATTCTGTCGCACTTGAAATCCTCTATGGAACGACCGTAGTAAAACCGCCTTCCGTCAATTAACGAATGAGCCGACGCGCCTATTCCCAGATAATCCTCAAGCTTCCAATATCTCAGATTATGACGGCTCTCAAATCCGGGAATAGAAAAATTCGATATCTCATATTGCTTATAACCTTTTTTTGCGAGATAATCCACCGCTAGCAGATAGAGTTCCGCTGTAAGGTCGTCATCGGGAAACGTATATTTATCCGAGTTTTTGTAGTAATAAGTGTTTTCCTCGAGCTTTAGGATGTATGAGGATATGTGCTTTACGCCGAGAGAAGTGCAGAAATCTATTGAGTACTTCAGTGAGTCGGTAGTTTGTCCCGGCACGCCAAGCATCAGATCGAGCGATACGTTTTCAATTCCCGATTCTTTTACATTGTTCACTGTAGATATAACGTCGTTCGCGCTGTGCAGCCTTCCGAGTATTTTTAGCTCGTCCGGAACCGCGGATTGCATACCAATTGAAATCCGATTGAAGCCTGACGATCTCAGCTTAAAAAAATCAAGCTTCTTACCCGAGTCCGGATTGACCTCAAGGGTTATTTCAGCGTTGTCGTAAACATTAAAGCTATTTTTGATCTCGTCAATAAGCTCGCACAGTAGCTTTTCTCCGATCACGCTCGGGGTTCCGCCTCCGAAATAAACAGTATTAACGTCTCTTTTGTACGCGCATCCGAACGCTCTGATTCTGTCTTCAAGCACGTCGGCGTATTCCTTATAATCCGAATATGTTCCGCGCTTGCTGAAAAAGTCGCAGTATGGACATTTACTGCGGCAAAATGGTATGTGGATGTATAGTCCGAGGCTATTACTCATAATAATTCTCCGTAAAAAGGGGCGAGGCAGAAACATAAGTCTCTGCCTCAAATTTGGAAGGTATATGAAAAAATAGGAAATAATCATTTTGTTACAATAATATTACAATAACTTAATATTTTTGTCAAGTATATTTGTGAATTTTTTCAGTGTTTTTTTAATTTTAATTATTATTATTGACATAGGCGAGGGTAAAATAGTAGAATATACAGGTAATTCTATAAATTAAGGGTAATTAAAACTTTTGGAGGTAAAAATGAGCACTTTGAGGGAAGAAATCGACAGAAGAAGAACCTTCGCTATCATCTCCCATCCCGACGCCGGTAAAACTACGCTCACCGAGAAGCTTCTGCTTTACGGGGGAGCGATTAATCTCGCGGGCTCCGTTAAGGGCAAAAAGACCGCTAAGCACGCTGTATCCGACTGGATGGAGATCGAGAAGCAGAGAGGAATATCTGTAACCTCATCCGTTTTACAGTTTAAATACAACGGTTTTTGTATAAATATACTCGACACCCCGGGACATCAGGATTTTTCCGAGGATACCTACCGAACGCTTATGGCTGCCGACTCAGCAGTAATGGTTATTGACGCGTCAAAGGGAGTCGAGAATCAGACCAAGAAGCTCTTTAAGGTCTGCGTTATGAGACACATTCCGATTATTACGTTCATAAATAAAATGGACAGAGACGCTCGCAGTCCGTTCGACCTGCTTGAGGATATCGAGAACGTTCTCGGAATCAACACCTGTCCTATGAACTGGCCTATTGGTTCAGGAAAAGAGTTCAAAGGCGTTTACGACAGAGAATCAAAGGCTGTGCTTGCATTTACCGCAAATAACGGCCAGAAAGAGGTCGATGAAGAGGTTATCCCGATCAACGACTCGAGGCTTGACGCGCTTCTTGAGGATAAGAAGCAGGATTTGCTGGATGAGATCGAGCTTCTCGACGGAGCTGGCGACGAGTTCGACCTTGACGCCGTTCGCGGAGGCACACTTACCCCGGTTTTCTTTGGCTCGGCTCTTACAAACTTTGGAGTACAACCTTTTCTCGAGCAGTTTCTCAAGTTAACTCCTCCGCCGTCTCCAAGAGAAACAGTAGACGGCGTGGTAAATACCGACTCCGAATTTTCGGCCTTTGTGTTCAAGATCCAGGCAAATATGAACAAGGCTCACCGCGACAGAATTGCTTTTATGCGAATTTGCTCCGGCAAATTTGAGAAAGATATGGACGTCTATCATGTTCAGGGCGATAAGAAAATGCGATTATCTCAGCCTCAGCAAATTATGGCTCAGGAGCGCGAGGTCATAGATGAGGCCTATGCAGGAGACATCATAGGGGTGTTCGATCCGGGACTCTTTATGATAGGCGACACTATCTGCACCGCTAAAAATAAGGTGAAATATAGGGGAATCCCGACCTTTGCCCCGGAGCATTTTTG
>CACYDK010000165.1 GCA_902773155.1 uncultured Ruminococcus sp. | reverse complement strand
TTATTTAAATGAGCCGTAAAAGCTATTACGGTTGTTTACGGTTTGCAGCTTTTTTTGAAAAGAGGTGAGCTTATGTATCAGGTGCTTTACAGAAAATGGAGGCCGAAAAGATTCGATGATGTAGTCGGTCAGCCTCAGGTCACGACTACGCTTAAAAACGAGATGAAGAGCGGGCGCATAAACCACGCTTATCTATTTACAGGCTCCAGAGGTACCGGTAAGACCACCTGCTCTAAGATCCTTGCAAAGGCCGTAAACTGCCTTAATCCTCAGGACGGAGACCCGTGCTGCGAATGTGAGAACTGCCGAGGAATCGACGACGGTTCAATTCTGGATGTTGTCGAGATGGACGCCGCTTCTAACCGCGGAATAAACGATATCCGCGAGGTTATAGAGGAAGCACAGTTTCGTCCCACCCGCGCCAAGTACCGCGTCTACATCATCGACGAGGTACACATGCTCACCACCGAGGCCTTTAACGCGCTGTTAAAAACTCTCGAGGAGCCTCCTGAGCACGATATTTTTATACTCGCGACGACCGAGGTTCATAAGCTTCCGGCAACAATACTATCGCGCTGCCAACGATTCGACTTTAACCGAATCGCTCCCGAAGCCATCTCGGCGAGACTTAAATATGTCGCTGAACAGGAAAACGCCGAAATCACCGATGAGGCTGCGCTTCTTATAGCGGCGATAGCAGACGGAGCGATGCGCGACGCGCTGTCTCTTATGGACAGATGCCTGGGTATGAGCTCCGGCATCACAGCCGAAATCGTCCGCTCAGCCGCCGGGCTCGCACGCAAGGACTACCTCTTTGAGCTCAGCTCTGCCTGCATTAACAAGAATCCCGCAAAGGCTCTCGAGTACATAGCTAAGCTACACAACGCCAGTAAGGATATGGCGAGGCTATGCGACGAGCTTATTGACCATTTTCGCAATCTTATGATGATCAAGAGCACGAAAAACGCCCGTAATATGCTCATTATGAGCGAGGACGAATTTGACGAGGCTCAGCGCCAGGCTGATTACCTAACGCTTGCGGAAGTAATATACATTATGGATATTTTGCAAACCGCGTACAGCCGGATGGGTAAGGGCAACAGCAACCGAACTGAGCTTGAAATGGCTCTCGTAAAGCTCTCGGCTCCCGAGCTGGACGGCTCTACCGAGGCGCTCACGGCAAGAATCGCGGCGCTCGAGAAGGCCGTTAAATCAGGCTCGATTCAGACGTCTGCCCCTGAACCAACGGAGAAGCCCGAGGAAAAGCCCGAGGAACAAACATCCGATCCGGAGGAAACAGAGCCTCTCTCCCCTCCAAAGGCGATGACTCAAATACCGAAGCAGGACGAAACAAAGTCCGACGCTCCGGAATCTCCAAAGCCGGAGGCTGTAAAGAAACGTCCCGGCTCGTTAGAGGAAATCTACGAAAAGGCCGTGCCGTTCAGAGAATGGCCTGAGCTCGTTGATAATATTAAAAACTACTCTCGGTCTATTGGCGGAGCGCTTAACGGAACGAAGGCCTATGTAAGCGGCAATTACCTGCTCATAGACTCCGACTCCGAAATCACCTTTGCACGCTTAAGGGAAAGCTCCCAACGCGACGAGGTCAAAAAAGCAATAAAGGAAATCACCGGCAAGGTCTACAAGCTTGGGCCATATAAAAAGCCGGAGAAAAAAGAAAAAACTACCGACCCGCTCAAAACGTTCATAGGAGACGTAAAAAAGCTGGGAATAAACGTAACGGAGGAATAATAAGATATGAAAGCAAGAATACCAAAAGGATACGGCGGCGGCGGCCAGAATATGCAGCAGATAGCCCGTCAGGCTCAGAAGATGCAGGAGGCTATGGAAACCGCTACGGAAGAGCTCGAGGCAAAAGAATACTCTGCAACCTCCGGCGGAAACGCCGTAAAAGTAACTGTTAACGGCAAGCCTGAGGTTAAGGCGATCGAGATCCAGCCCGAAGTCATCGACCCGGAGGACAGCGAGATGCTCGCAGATCTTATCATAGCCGCAACAAACGAGGCCCTGAGAGCCGCTTCTGAGGATAAGGAACAGACGATGAGCGCGCTTTCCGGCGGACTTAATATCCCGGGCTTATTCTAATGGCTACATACAACGTCGCTCCGCTGGAAAAGCTTGTGGAGCAGTTCGAAAAAATGCCCGGAATCGGTTACAAAACCGCGCAGCGACTCGCATATTTTGTGCTAAATATGCCAAAAACAGAAGCGAGGGCTTTTTCAGAGGCAATTATAGAGGCTCACGAGAAAATCCATTACTGCAAAATCTGTTGTAACCTTACCGACCGGGATCTGTGCCCGGTATGTCAGAGCGACAAACGCGATAAGAGCACGATATGCGTGGTCGAAACGCCGCGCGACGCTATGGCGATGGAGGCGACAAACGAGTACAAGGGCACCTATCACGTGCTTCACGGAGCCATCTCCCCTCTCAACGACATCGGCCCCGACGAATTAAAAATCAAGGAGCTCTTGTCTAGACTCAACAACGAGAATATAAACGAGGTAATCATGGCGACCAATCCCACGGTGGAGGGCGACGCTACCGCAATGTACCTCTCACGGCTGATGAAACCTCTGGGAATCAGGGTCACGCGTCTCGCCTACGGAATACCTGTCGGCGGAGACCTGGAATACGCGGATCAGGTTACTCTCGCCAGAGCGCTGGAAGGTAGGAATGAGCTTTGAGCGACTCAATAAGAACAATTGCAAAAAACAAAAAAGCCTACCACGACTATTTTATTATCGAGACTTTTGAGGCCGGCGTCGAGCTTATGGGCTCGGAGGTCAAGTCGATAAGAAACGGCCGCGTCAACCTTAAGGACAGCTGGTGTTCGATCGTAAAGGGCGAGCTGTTTGTTAACGGACTTCATATTTCTGTCTACGAGCAGGGCGCTATGTGGTGCAAGGATCCGCTGAGAGTAAGAAAGCTTCTTATGCACAAAAAGGAAATAATGAAGCTTATGGGTCAGGAACAGCAGCAGGGCTACGCTATCATCCCGCTCGGCATGTACTTTAAGGGCAACAGAGTAAAGCTCGAGATCGGCTTATGCAAGGGTAAAAAGCTCTACGATAAGCGCGAGGATATGGCTAAGAAGAGCGCAAAGAGAACCATAGAGCGCGCTCTGAAGGAAAAACAATACTAAAATAGCCCTGTTATCAGGGCTTGATATAAGGGGATGTAAAGGTTTCGACGGGGGCTTTGACCACCGGCAAGCGGGTAGCGGTGTGGAGCCGCTATAAAATCCACAATCTTTAAAACAACTGACAAGACTAAAGTTGCAATGGCTGCGTAAGCAGCCTGTCCTGTCAGAGAGCACCACGGCTCTGACAAGGGCATCGATCCAGTGGTAAATGTGAACCGCGGCTAGTCTCGTCCGCAGTCACACATAAGAGACTACCGAGGCGTATAGCCTGTTATTGGGCGATACTCTAAGGGAACTCAAAACAATAACTACACCCGTAGAAAACCGTTGCAACGAGCTTTCGGACAGGAGTTCGATTCTCCTCATCTCCACCAGTGATATTAGGGAGTACCAGACGGTACTCCCTAATGTCATTTATACCGAACAGTGGAGATGAGGAGAATCGAAGGCGACTGTGCCGAGCCGTAAGCGTTAGCGCACGACGAAGGTAAAATCAGTCCGGCGGACTGATTTTAAGGAGAGCGTTGCAGAAACTTTTTCCCACCCCACACACCGCAGCAAGCGAGAAGAAAGCTCTCGTTAAAACAAACACTCCCTCATCTCCACCAGTGATATTAGGGAGTACCAGACGGTACTCCCTA
>CACYDK010000164.1 GCA_902773155.1 uncultured Ruminococcus sp. | reverse complement strand
GAGCGGTTCTTAAATCTATCCCGCCGCATTTTTCGACCTTCAGAAAACCGTCGTCTGTGATTCCCGTTATAATGAATCCTATTCTGTCGATATGAGCGTCAAGGAGTACGGTTTTATCTGCGTCTTTGTCGCCCATTTCAACTATCACATTATTAAAGCTGTCGACGCTAATCTCGGCGTACTTAGACATATGATTTGAGACAAAACGGGAAACGAGGGTTTCATCGCCTGAAACTCCGCTGAATTCGCATAGTTTAAATAGTAGATCCTTCATAATAAATACCAAATCCGTTCGTTAATTTGCAATTATTTATTATACTTAAAAAATTTACAAATATCAACCTTTCTTTATCAATAAAAAAATGTTATTATATATTTGATGAGGTGATACTATGATATCAGACTTTATTATAATAGAGCGCGATTCGAAAATTCCGCTTTATAATCAGATTTTTTTACAAATTAAGAACGCTATCGAAAGCGGTAGTCTTAAAGAAAATGAAAAAATACCCTCGGTAAGAAAGCTGTGCTCCGACCTTGAGGTTTCGAAAACTACGGTTGAATACGCTTACAATATGTTGTGCTCGCAGGGATATATCATAAACAAGCCTCAGAGTGGTTATTATGTCGAAAAAGGACTTGTGATTGAGAAGGCTCTAAGAATCGATAACGAACCGGAAGAGTCGGCGGAAATATATAAATATGACTTTTCGGGAAACGGTATCGACAATAACTGCAGTAATATAAGAGAGTGGCGTAAATATGTTAAGGATATTCTCAACAGAGAATACCTGTTGAACACTTACAGCGAGAATCAGGGCGAAAGACAGCTCAGGGATACTATTCAAAAATACGCCTTTATGACGCGCGGAGTTAATACCGACAGCGACAACATAATAATTGGTTCGGGCTCGCAGACTCTCATATATATTCTGTGCGGTATATTCGGAGTTAATAAGACCGTAGCGATTGAGAAAAACACATTTCCTCAGGCGGAACAAGTTTTTAGGGATTTCAACTACACTATTCATTATATAAGCTCTGACAAAAAAGGTATACGCGCTGATGAGCTTACGCGGATAAAGCCGGATATTTTACTCATAAATCCCAATTACAACGCCGAAAGCGGAAAAGCAATGCCCGTAACCAGAAAGCTTGAGCTCATAAACGCCGCACAAGCCTGCGGCTGTACGATACTTGAGGATGATTATAACGGAGAACTCAGGTACATAACTACGCCTACGGTATGTCTTCAGAGCTACGGAGCCGAACAAACAGTGTATATAGGCTCGTTTTCCAAAATTCTTCTGCCTTCAGTACGAATCAGTTTTATGGCACTGCCGAAGAATCTAAAATCGCAATACGACAAGGTTAAGAACAACTACAACCAGACAACATCAAAGGTTGAACAGCTTGCGCTGGCAGAGTATATTTCAGACGGCAAGCTCGAAAAGCACCTTAGAAAGTCGCGCAGATACTATAAAACAAAAAGCGAGACGTTTGAAAAGCTCTTGAAAAAATGCTTTAAGGATGTGCTTTTCAACGAAACCGGTATGACATTTGAAATAAGGGTGAACAATATAGATGCCGTAAAAAAGCTTAATGAAAATGGAGTACGGCCAATGAACACCTCTACGGACAATATCATCAGGCTTAATATCTCCCAAATAAGCGAAGAGTCTTTTGCGGAAGGTATACAAATTATGAAAAAAGCTCTGAACAGCAAATAAGGACGGCCGCCGAGCCGTCCTTATATTATTAAATTATTATTTTTCTCTACCTAGAAGATAATCTACGCTTACCTCGAGTATGTCAGCCAGAGCTACAAGCTCTACGTCGGTAACAAATCTGATCTGACCCTCAAGCTTGGAAAGTCCGGAAGCGTTCATATCCACTCCGTTAACCTGAAGCTGAGCGAGAAGCTCTTTCTGCTTCATACCCTTTTTCTTTCTGACTTCCTCTACTCTATGTCCTACGAGATTTCTATCTCCCAATCCCTGCTTTCTTAATCTCATCTTGTGTCTCCCCGTATTTATTTCGTTTAAATAATTCTTTAAAAACAATCTGGAATTATTATAATACGAATAACGAAAAAAAACAAGAGCTTTTTGTAAATAAATTTAAAAATATGAAATTTTTTGTTATTCTTTATTACAATTAAGTAATTGCATGGGTTCGAATTGGTAATTATTTGTAATTATTCAACAAATAGAATCTGAAAATAATACACTGACAATCCTGATCAGGCCTTAAAAACACCGTTCTCGATATCTTTAATCATCTGAACTCGTCTTGTGTGACGTTCCTCATCGTCGGAAAACGGAGTATTAAGGAAAATATCAGTGAATTTTACCGCGTCTTCCTCTGTTGTAACTCTGCCGCCCATACAAAGAATGTTAGCGTTGTTGTGACGTCGGGTCATTTCAGCGCCGAATTCGTTGCTTACAACGGCGGCTCTGACGCCCTTTACCTTGTTTGCGGCGATCGATATGCCTATACCGGTTCCGCAACAAAGAATACCGAGCTCCGCTTCCCCGTTTTTAACTGCGTTGGCGACCTTAAAGGCGTAAATCGGATAAT
>CACYDK010000163.1 GCA_902773155.1 uncultured Ruminococcus sp. | reverse complement strand
TATACTTTCTAATCCTTCGGCAATATTAACCTTATATAGTTTACGGTTTCCATGAAACACACCTTCTTTAATATTACGAACATTTCCGGGAATATAGAGGCTTTTCGGATTGGAGGATCTGAACGAGCCAAATCCAATCGTTCTGACCGTCTGTCCGTTTATCGTTTCCGGAATACTTACGTCTTCGACTGTAGAAATATAGGAAGTAATAACCGCTTCTCCTTTTTCGTCAAGCTCGTAATAATAGCTATTATCCTGAGTAAGCTCGCCTATAGTTTCAAATGTAATATTGTTTTCTTTCGCGTATTTTTCAGCAAATGAATTTTTATATCCTTTTATTACAAAACCGTCGATTTTTTTATAGTCGTTTTCCATATACCCAAACGCTTTTTCACCTATAAGTGTTACTGAGGGAGGAATTTCAGCTGACTTTAGATTAGTACAATCCATATACGCTAACTTAAATATAGTAGTACAGCCGTCAGGGATTTTTACGGAAGTTAAGCCTTTCATTCCATAGAAAGCGCCGTTAGAGATACATTCAATATCGTCGGGAAGTGTTGTAGTATTAAACGCATATACCAATGTTTTACCATAAAAAGTGTCATTAACAAAAAGTCCGTTACAACCTAAATCAGAATATCTATCATTTTTAGGACTGACATTAACCGTTTTTACAGAAGTACAGTAAAGGAATAAATCTGTGACTAAATCTGTAAAAGATTCTCCAATATATATTGATTCGGCGGAGATGCATTTTTCGAAAGCGGATTTTCCTATACTGGAAACGTTGTCGGGTATAATTATTTTCTTTAAACTTGTACATCCGTAAAAAGCTTCCTCTCCCAACTCTAAATATGAATCAGGTGAGGGCTCCGGTAAATCAGCGGTTTCCAGGGCTGTACAATCGGAAAAAGCGTAATCGCCTATGGCTTCGATTTTGTCATTAAATTTCACTGTCTTTAAAGCTGTACAATCGCAAAAAGCGCTGTCGCCTATGGTTTTAATACTATCTTTAAATGTGACTGTCTTTAAAAAGGATAAGCCTTTGAACGCGTTTTTGCCTATTTCCGTAACGGAATTATGATTGAGCTTATTAGGAATAATAACGTCTGCGGATCCTCCGATATACTTTGTAATAGTTAAAGATCCGTTTTCGTTAGCTTCGTATTCAAACTCGCCGGCAGGAGTAGCGTCCGCGTCCGAACCCTGACCGTTATCGGCAAGCGCGGTAAATTTAAATTCATTTTTCTTCGCGTAAGCCTCAGCGTAAGAACCGGTGTAACCCGATATATTAAAACCTTCGATTTTTACTTTGTTAAAATCTTCACCGTTAGCGTATCCCATAGCGTCTTTGCCAATAAAGATGAGGCTGTCAGGCAGTGTAATGCTTTTAAGGTTATCACATAAATTAAAAGCCTGGTTATTTATTTCCAAAACATTTTTCCCTATTTTTACATCTGAAAGATTTGTGCACCCCCAAAAAGCCGCAGATCCAATTACAGTGACGCTGTCGGGGATACTTATGCTTTTAAGACCTACGCATTGGCAAAACGCGTCACTCCCGATACTTTTTAGGCTATCGGGAAGTGTCACTTTGTCAAGATAACTGCCGCTGAACGCGTTCTTTTCTATAGATGTAACGCCGTCGGGAATCACGGCTTCTTCTAATGTGTTGTTATCTTTATTATAAGAAAAACCATATTCGTCATCGATAACCGTAACTGTAGTGAAAATATCTTTTTTTCCGTCTCCGATAACCGTAACTTTTTTACCGTCGAGCTTAGACGGGAGAATAACCTTATCTTCGAGACCGTAATATCTAATGATCGCAACGGTTCCGTCCTCGAGTTCTTTATATTCATAATTTCCGCTCTTTACAGTTTTAATGTCAACGTTTCCGTTACCGTCATCGTCGTCATAATCGTCATCATAATCGTCATCATAATCGTCATCATCATAACCGGTCATTACTTTTTCGGTTTTTGGGGACGCTTTTCCTGACTCAGCGGCAAAAACAGAGCCTGTCGCCAGGGACAATATCAAAAGCATCGCAAGAATCAAGCTGATAGCTTTTTGGGTCGTTTTCATATGTATCCTCTCCTTTTGATAACAAAAAAACTCGCGCTTCAGCGCGTCCGTTTTGATAACAATATTTTACCACAGAATCGGGAAAAAAACTTGCCAAATATTCGTGAGGATATTTGTGCAGAGTGCACAAGTTTAAGTAAGAATTAAAAAGTAGGAGGTAAGAAGCTCTTTGTAATTAAGAGTAAAGAGATTGGTTAGATGAGAGTTTCGCTAGGATTTTTTAATAAAAAATATAGATAAAAAATAAAAATTCCTGATACCGCACTATGAGTGATAAAACAGGAATTTTTATTTTTAACTGCGTTTTATTCCATTGTAAAAGGCGTTGAACCTTCCGCTCTCAACTTTTAATCTGTCTCAGCAGTTTCCGTTGCAGCCGCAGCCGGTTTCTAAGCTGTCGGGGTCGATGTCCGCGAGATTCGGCGGGAAGAACTGCTCTACGGGGAAGTCTACCTTGGAGAACATATCGCAGGGGTTATCCGTAGAGGTCACGCACTCCTTGTCGGGCACGCAGAAATCGAACGCGGGGATCAGCATCTGCACAGTCCTCTTGAGCTGGACTATCGTGAACACGGCGACGTTGCCGTTTCCGCCGTAGAGGATCACGCGCTTGGAGAATACCGAGAGACCGTTAACGGTCGCCGGAGCGGAGCCGTTGTTAGTGTATACATCGAGCACTATCTCGAAGTAGAACGTCATATCCACCGAGTAAAAGCCATTGTGGTATGTTACAGGCTCTACATTAACTACGGTGTTGATGATATTCGCCTCGCGGATGCGGACCGATACAGCTGTGTTTATAACGTTCTGGTTGGCTTCGGTGAAGAACACGCGCATCTCCGAAAGGCAGTCCTTGTCGCCGCACGAATCGTACACGCGGTCGCCGTCTATGCAGAAGCTCTGTTCTGCCGAGTCGGGCTGAGGATTTGAGCGTCCGCCCTATATAGAATGTTCCGTTTCGGAATATAAACTTTTTATGTTCCGATATAGAACTTTTAACTTGAATAAATATATACAAAGGGAAAGAGAGGGCTGAACAAATCAGCCCTCTCTAAAAAGTTTCATATCGGTAGTTGACAAAATTTAATTAATTTACTATACTTGGGAGTAAGTAAAAATTAAATATGGCATTCGGTGATTGATT
>CACYDK010000162.1 GCA_902773155.1 uncultured Ruminococcus sp. | reverse complement strand
GTAATCTGTGGGCTTGTCATAATCCTTGCCGTTACCGAAGTCTGTAGCGACCGTTTCGCCCTCAACCTCTTCAACGAACGAGCCCCAAAGATACCAACCGTCATCAGTTGGCGCGCCTTCGGCCGCGCTTGCGGGAACTACTGCGGCAACGCCGAGAAGCATAAGAACCGCCAGCAGAAGGCTGACAAATTTTTTTGATTTCATGTCGTAATTTCTCCTTTACTAAATCTTGTCCGCAAAAAGCGGCAAATACCGCATAACGAACATCGAATATATTCTAACACATATCTCCGAAAAATGCTCTCCAAACTAAATACACATTTAAGCTTTGTTTTATACAATATCTACAATGACGGGCGGTTTTTCGCTAAATCGCGGATAAGCGAACTAGGCACAAATCGCCCTTATGCGCAACGACCCGGGGCCGCCTTGCGACTTCCCCGGGTCGAAATCCTTTGGTTTTTCACCTTATTTTATGGTTTTTTCTAGGCCGTTTTACTTTAAGATGAGCACCGAAAAAGCCATATCAGAAAAAATTCACCGCGAGCTTTTTCCCTATTTATTAACGGAGCTGCATGTGATATAATAGTGTCGAAAGTATTTTATCTTCGTTCGGAGGGAATCCTATGAAAATAATTGACAGCTTCGACAAAATCAATCTCATTATCAGCGGTATGCGGTCAGTAGAGGAATACGAGCTCATTTGCGAGGGCGACAGAACGACGGTATCGTTATACAACATTTTTTACTGCTCGGATAACGACAGGAGAAGGCTTGCAAAGTCCGTCTCATGCGATACCGGCGATATTCTACGACTGCTCAACGAGTGCAAGATCCCGAAATGGGACGGCTTCTCCGGCAAAAATCCCATAGGTGTGAGAGACGGCTATATGTTCCGCTTTGAGGCGGAGCTGGGCGACGGCAGGACGATCCGCGCCGACGGCTCAAACAATTATCCAAAGGGATACCGTGAATTTCTCTCCGCGGTTTCGCAAATGCTGCGCGAGCGCGAAAATAATGACGAATGAATAATCCCCCGCCAAAAAGCGGGGGATGTTCTTATGAATCAAAAAAGCTTTGTCCGTCGCCGGTAACAAGGCGCTCCGACCTCGGATATTCAAAAATCTGAAGATTGTCGCGGTTTTTTTCAAGATAGGAAGAAAACTCTTCGGCATACCATTTTGCCATGGCGAGATTGTGCATAAGATAATGTCCGCAGTTCTCCGGATTTGTACCGGGCACCGACTGAGCCCTCAAAACGCTCTTAAACGCGCCGAGCACAAGGTCGAAAATCTCGCTCGGAGCGCGGCCGCCCTTTAGAATAAGGTAGAAACCGGTAAGGCAGCCCATAGGCCCCCAGTAGATGATCTCGTCCTTCCAGTCCGGGTCGTTTCGCAGAAATGTCGCTATTAGGTGCTCGAGCGAATGCATCGCCGCCACATCTATCACCGGCTCGCGGTTAGGTCTTTTAAGTCTTATGTCGTAGGTCGTGACCGATCCGCCGGCTACCTCGTCCTGACGGCTGAGGAAAATACCCGGAACGATCAGGTTATGATCCACGGAAAAGCTCTGTATAAGCTCCATATTCGTCTCTCCTTTCAATACAAGAAATCGCGCGCGAAGCGTGCTATTGAGCTGGATATATTTTTTCTTTGGTAGGAGCCACCTATATATAAAGGTAATAAGTATTATGAAAATAATACAATTTGTCTTAATTCCCTACCGAACAACAAAAGTGTACCACATAAGAGGCCTAATTTCAACCGCGTTCTATGTTCATATTGCATAAATATGCACGGATATCTTTGTAAAGTATTTTTGAACGCGGTATGATATAATTACAATATGATACATTAACGGAGGTTTACGATATGAAAAAAATGATTTCATTACTGCTTACCGCTCTTATGATAGCCGGTGTGCTCGCCTGCGCTCCGATTACCGCGAGCGCGCTGGTATTCGGCAATTTTGAGTACACCGTAAACGACGGAACCGCTACGGTAACGAATTACACCGGAGCCGGTCCGGCTGTTGTTATTCCGGATGAGATGGACGGTTACAAGGTTACGGCAATCGGCTTATCGGCGTTTTACCAATGCGACGCTGTCGAAAGCGTCAGTATTCCCGACTCGGTAACGCTGATTGACGACACAGCATTTTGCTATTGCTCCAATCTAAAAAGCGTTACGGTCCCTGAAAACGTAACCGTAATAGATTTCGGCGCCTTTAAGGGCTGTAAGAAGCTTGAAAGCGTAACCATCAAAGGCAAGCTCGAACTGATCCAAGAGGAAGTCTTTAAGGAGTGCATAAGCCTTACGAGCGTACAACTTCCTGATAGCGTCAAAAAAATCAGCACAAAGGCCTTTGCAAGCTGTACGGGCCTTGAGGAAATAACGATCCCCGACAGCGTTACGGAAATAGAAGAGTCGGCCTTTTCAAACTGCGAAAAGCTCTCGAAGCTTAAACTCCCGGCCGGACTTATCACGATCGGCAACGGCGCGTTCTCGGGCTGTACCGAACTGACAGAGGTCGATATCCCGGACGGAACGGTCGACATCGGCGAGCGAGCATTTTCAGGCTGTACAAAGCTAGAGTCTTTGATCATCCCTTTAAGCGTAAAGAATATCCGCGAGGAAATACTTGAAAACTGCACAGGCTTTAAAACTGTATATTATATTGGCGATGATTACGAATGGGGCGAAGTCATAGGTCTCTATATAGGCGATTACGCGCCGAAGAACACCGTACTGAAAAGCGCGGAGATCATCTGCAATTACGTTCCCGCGGGCTACTGCCCGGTAATGTTTATCGGCCCGGCCTATGTAGATATGCCAGAAAGACGGCTTGTCAAGCTTGACGACAAGGTAGAAAAACCTGCTGATCCCAGCGGCGAATACATTGTCGACGGCGAACTGCTGTACACATTTTCGTTCGAGGGCTGGTACGAGGACGAGGAATGCACGGTTGAGTATGATTTTTCGAAGCCGGTGACAAACGACACCCTGATCTACGCGAAGCTTATGACAAAGGCCTCCTTTAACGTTGGCGGCCACGGCACAGCTCCCCCCGAGCAGCCTTTAAGATGCGGCGAAACCGTCACAAAGCCGGCCGACCCCGAGTGCGAGGGTATGAAGTTCGAGGGCTGGTACACAGACAAGGAATGCACGACCGAATACATTTTCTCCGAGCCTGTAACAGTCGCGGTTACTCTATACGCAAAGTGGTCGGGCTCCTATACAGTGACCTTCGACGAAAACGGCCACGGCGAAGCCCCGGATCCGCAGAATGTAGCGGAGGGAGCCTTAGCCTATGAGCCGACCGCTCCTACCGCAGAGGGCTTCACCTTTGGCGGATGGTATACGGACGAGGAATGCACGATGCCGTTTTCGTTCGGCACCGCTGTCACGGAGAACATCACGCTCTACGCAATGTGGATCAAATACGACCCCATTGTTTACGATATGACAATAAACAGCGTTCAGGTCACAAGCGAGAATCGGAACGATATACTCGGCGACGGAGTATTTTCCTTTGACGGTGACAAAACCCTCACGATCAGCGGAAACGGAAGCT
>CACYDK010000161.1 GCA_902773155.1 uncultured Ruminococcus sp. | reverse complement strand
CTATGCGGTGTGCGAGGGGAAACTCGAGGGAAGAGGAACCATCGACACGCCCATCAGATTATCTGATAATAGTAAAATCGTACGTACGGTATCCCTCGACGGGAAACCTGCGATTACTAATTATGAGTCTTTAAAAACAAACGGCGCTCATACCTTGCTGAGAATAACCCTGGATACCGGACGAACACATCAGATTCGGTGCCATATGGCAAGCGTGGGACATCCTCTTGCCGGAGACGATCTCTACGGCGGAAGCCTCAGTTTTATTAGACGGCAGGCTCTCCATTGCGCCGAAGCCGCTTTTATTCATCCTGTTACTAACAAAAAAATATACCTTAAGACGCCTCTTCCGCCGGATATGCAAATTGTTTGAGGTTTAAGGCACTTATATACTTCACCCCGCATATAATGGAATGTAACGAGGTGAAAATAATGGATAATTTATTGCAGCTCTCATCAGTTACAGAAGCTATGAGAGCCAGAGATTTATTAAAAAAACACAGAATAAGAGCGCTCGTAAAGCGAATTCCCGCCTCCAAAGGCAGAGGAGCGTGCTCCTACGGGCTGAAAATATACGGAGATTATAATAAAGCGGAAGGTATACTGCTACAAAATGGAATAATGGTTCACGGACGAGCTCCCGGTGAAGAGTATGATTTATCTTGATAACGGAGCTACGACCTACCCGAAGCCCCGAAGCGTAATAAACGCGGTGAATAACGCGTTCGTAAACGGAGCAAATCCGGGACGCGGCGGACACAACCTCGCTATGAGAGCCTCCGAGCTGATGTATTCCGCAAGGAGCACAGCCGCTGAATTCTTCGGATGCGACGATCCTTCAAGGGTTATTTTTACACTCAACTGCACCACGGCCTTAAACACCGTTATCAAGGGTGTTTTAAAAGAAGGCGACCATGTTGTTATCTCTTCCTATGAGCACAACGCTGTTTTGAGACCGCTTGAAAAGCTTAAGGAACGCGATATATCCTATACAGTCGCACGGGTTGCTGACGGTGACGATGAACAGACGCTGATGAACTTTCGCTCGGCGATCCAAAGCAATACAAAGCTGCTTGTATGCACGCACGCGTCGAACGTATTCGGAGTAAGACTTCCGGTAGAAAGACTTTGCGCGTTATTCCGTGAATATGGGATCCTGACCTGCGTCGACTCCGCTCAGACAGCCGGGATCGTCCCGATCGACCTGAAAGGCTCAGCGATCAATTACCTTTGCTTCGCGGGTCATAAGGGACTATATGGTCCTATGGGTACCGGAGGTTTTGTTATAAACTGCGGCAGGATCCCTGATAGCCTCACTGAGGGAGGGACGGGCAGTAATTCAGAGCAATCCGCTCAACCGCCTATTTTACCGGATAAATTTGAGAGCGGAACCCCAAATCTCGCGGGAATAGCCGGCCTCAAGAGCGGTATAGATTTTGTTAACTCTAATGGAATCGATAAAACAGGGGAAAGGGAAATGCAGCTTATCAGAAATGCATACAAAGCTCTTGAAAAGTTTCCTCATGTAAAGCTTTACACAGAGCTACCCGACTCCGAAAAAAACGTTCCTGTCCTTTCTTTTAATATCGACGGCAGAGACAGCGAGGAGGTTTCGGAGATTCTGAACAAGAGGTATAATATTGCTGTAAGAGCCGGACTTCACTGCGCAATGCTCGCCCATAAATCGAAAAATACGCTGAACACCGGTACCGTCAGAATAGTTCCGTCTGTATTTTCAACAGAAAATGATATAATGCGACTATGTTCTGCGGTATATAATATAAAATAACATCTTGAATACGCCTCCTGTTTGTGATATAATACTAATATATTTGCGAACAGGAGGTTTTGATATGAATGTTATTGCGCAGTTCTTTAACGATTTGCTGTCGGTTTTCCGTACAATTCGGATTAATGACATCATAGACATTCTCGCTATATCATTTGTTATTTTCAGCCTCTTTAAGCTTGTGCACGAAACCAGAGCCGAGCAGCTTCTTAAAGGCGTAGCCGTATTGCTGGCTGTGTATATTCTTTCATCATTGTTCGGGCTTACGATGCTTACCGGTCTTTTACGGCTGTTGTTTGAGTTCTCGGTTTTGATTATCGCTATTATTTTTCAGCCGGAAATCAGAAAAGCCCTTGAACGTCTTGGACAAAGCTCGTTTTTCCGCCGATATTTCGGTATATTTATTAAAAACGAAAAAAACGCAGAAGAGGTAAAGATAATCAAGAACGCCATTATCAACGTTGCCGACGCTGCGGTTGTATTCTCAAATTCCCGCACAGGCGCGCTCATAGTATTTGAAAGAGACGTCAAGCTTTCAGATATCGCCGATACGGGAACAGTATTGAACGCCCGTCCATCCGTCGCGCTGTTTGGAAATATCTTCTTTAACAAAGCTCCGCTTCATGACGGCGCCACAATAATTCGCGACGGTATAATATATGCCTCCGGGTGTATTCTTCCGCTGACGAGCAACAAGGGAGTCGACATCAACCTTGGAACACGTCACAGAGCCGCGCTCGGTATAAGCGAGATCTCCGACGCTGTAGTAGTTGTTGTCAGTGAAGAGACCGGCTCAATTTCCGTAGCTGTTAACGGCAGATTGCGCAGAGAATTTGAGCGAGAGACATTGATAGCCGAGCTCGAATCCCTTCTTGTCGACGACACAAAAATCTATATAAAGAATTCATCAAGATTTTCCTCAAAAAGAAAGGAGAATAAGGATGAAAAATAAGCAACGAAAGGGCATTAACGGTCTTTTCAGAAACTCTAAATTTCTGCTCGTATTTTCTGTTGTGCTCTCAGTAATAATCTGGATGGTTGTCAGTCTAAGCGATTCTAACGAGAATTCTTCGACCGTTACTAACATTCCTATCCAGATCAACCTTTCGGACGAGGCTGTTGACAGCGGACTCGAAATATTCTCGGGCGCAGAGCAAAAGGCTGCTGTAACTGTCACCGGAAACCGTGTAGCCCTGGGCTCTATATCCTCCGACGATATTATTGTTTCAGCGCAAACCGCCGGTACGATCTCGACCTCCGGAACCTATCCCTTATCTCTCACAGCCCGAAAAGCCAATTCCTCGGACAATTTCAACATCACATCCTCGGTATCTCCTTCGGTAATTACGATTTTTGTCGATCACAAACGGGAGCTTTCCTTTGACATCGAAAACCGTATAAAGTACAATGTTTCCGACGGCTATCACGCCGCTGTGAATCTTTCCTCGGACGAAGTCACAGTATCCGGTCCTCAGACCGAGATCTCTAAAATCGCAAAGGCTGTTATAGACGGAGAGGTCAAGGGCGAGCTTAAGGATGACACCTCTATCGAATGCGATGTTAAGCTTTACGACAATTCCGGCTCAGAGCTTACCAACAATATGCTTACTCTCAGCGAAGAGAAAATCACAGCTAACTTCTCGGTTCTTCCCGAGAAAGAGGTTGCGCTGAAGGTTAACTTCAAAAACGCTCCGACTGATCTCAATATCGATGATTACGTTACTGTTTCGCCGCAAAAGATTCTTATAGCGGCTCCCAAAACTGTTCTCGATAGTTTGGAATATATCTCTACTTCCGAAGTTGATTTCAGGACGCTCAGCAATAAAAAGCAAAAGCTGAATCTCGAGATTAATCTTCCGGCTAATTGTGTCAATCTCAGCGATACCGAAAAGGTAAATGTTACGATAGATCTCAGCTCCTTTAAAACAAAAACCTGCACTGTGACCGATATTTCTGTTGAGGGTCTTGACGACGCTTATTCCTACTCTGTTTCTACCGAAAGCCTTAGCGTTACTGCTGTAGGACGACGCGATGACTTGAGTAACATTACCTCATCTGATTTATCCTGTAAGGTGGAAGCCTCGGATATAGACGGCACTACAGGCTCAATAACCTTACCCGCGACCGTGAGCATCACTGATTCCGGAAGCTGCTGGATCTACGGTACATATAAGGTTAATCTCTATGTAACAAAAAATGAATGATAAGTAGGGGAAGAACAATTCCCGAATAAAAACAATAAGGCACATAACCGACAGAGTTGAAGGTTATGTGCCTTTTGCAGTGCTTTCATATACGAATTTATAACGCGACTCAGTAATAGCGAAAAATTTTTAAATCTTTCTTCTGCTTTGACTTCCTATTCTTATCTTAGCTTTGTCCATATCATCCTCCTGATTGTACATTACGCTTTGCACAAGTCCTATGCTGAGCATCATACTCATCACCGAGGTGCCTCCTGAGCTGAAAAACGGAAGCGTTATTCCGATTACGGGAATCATTCCGAGTACCATACCAATATTGATTACGGTTTGCGAGGCTATCATGGCGAATACTCCGCAGCATATGAGCGAGCCTTTGTTATCATAGGCTTTTCTTGCGTTGATAAGTATCCTGAAAACTATAACTAAAAGAATAATCAAAAGTACGGCGCAGCCGATAAACCCAAATTCCTCTCCCGCAACAGTAAAGATAAAGTCGTTTTCTTGCTCGGGAACGATCCCGTACTCAACTCTGGTTCCGTTATACAGTCCTGAGCCTGTGAGCTGACCGGAGGCTATGCTGACCTTTCCCTGATACTGCTGCCATCCGTAGTTTGTCAGAGCATTGCCGTCAAGGTCGAATAACGCCAAAATACGGTTTCGGTGCTCGTCGTTTAAAAAGAACGTCCAAAGCAGAGGTAGCCCCACAGCGACAGCTCCGCCGAGAATTGCGAAATATCGGGTCTGTACTCCGGCTAAAAATGACATCACAATTGCCATAACTGCGAAAATAAGCACAGTTCCGTCGTCGCCCTGAGCGTGGATCAGCATAATAGGAATCCCCACGTGGATAAGCAGGCTTATAACTCCTATTACTGATTTGATAAGCTCCTTTTCCTTTAGAAAGTTTAGATGCTTAGTAAATGTGATTATGAAACAAATTTTCATAAACTCAGACGGCTGTATGGTGAAACCTCCCGGAAGCTGTATCCACGCGGTATCGTCTGTACCGCTTACTCTGATTCCGAACAAGAATACCAGCATCGCCAGTCCAATTCCGGCAAGAGCGAATACCCACCAGTATTTTACCATAAAATTATAATTAATCAGAGAGACTGTCACGGCCATAACTACGCCGACAATGATCGCGATACTCTGCGTAAACATATAGTTATAGGTGCCTGCTCTTTGCATATCGCTGATAAGCAGAAGGCTGTATACGGTGGCTAAAGCTGTAAATATCCAGAGAATAATGTCAGTTTTCTGGAAATATATCTTGATTTCATCAAAAATCCTGCTCAAAAATACCACCTTCCATATTATGATCACCATTATTATAATGAAAAAACCTCATAATATCAAGTATATTTTCAAATTAGAATATTTGAGCAATTGTTTTATGTTAGAATAATCCCACTAATGTTTTTGTTTGGAGGTGTGTTTCAATATGCTGACTGATATTGAAATCGCACAGCAGGCTGAATTAAAGCCTATAAAAGAAATCGCCGACTCGCTCGGTATCAGGGAAGAGGAGCTCGAGCCCTACGGACGCTATAAAGCTAAGCTTACGGATGACGTTGCGCTTCGCTTAAAGGACAAGCCTGACGGAAAGCTCATCCTCGTCACCGCTATTAACCCGACTCCCGCAGGAGAAGGAAAAACCACAACAACAGCAGGACTCGGCGAGGCTATGGCTAAAATCGGTAAAAAAGCCATAATCGCATTAAGAGAGCCGTCTCTCGGACCTGTTTTCGGAATCAAGGGAGGAGCCGCAGGCGGCGGATACGCTCAGGTTGTTCCCATGGAGGATATCAATCTTCACTTTACAGGGGATATGCACGCTATAACGGCGGCCAACAATCTTCTTTGCGCAATGCTCGATAACCACATTCAGCAGGGAAACTCTCTTGGAATCGATCCCAGAAGGATTCTCATAAAGAGATGTCTCGATATGAACGACCGCGCGCTTAGAAACGTTGTCGTAGGACTCGGAGGCAAGGTTAACGGTACTCCGAGAGAGGATCATTTTATCATCACTGTAGCCAGCGAAGTTATGGCGATTTTATGTCTTGCCGACGGGATTGAAGATTTAAAGAAGCGTCTCGGTGATATTTTGATCGCATATAATTACAGCGGCGAACCTGTTTACGCTCGCGATATTAAGGCTGACGGAGCAATGACTGTGCTGTTAAAGGACGCCATCAAGCCCAACCTTGTTCAGACTCTCGAAAACACTCCGGCTCTTATGCATGGAGGCCCCTTCGCTAATATCGCTCATGGCTGTAACTCTGTTACGGCTACAAAGCTCGCGTTGAAGCTTGCGGATTATTGCATTACCGAGGCAGGTTTCGGTTCGGACTTAGGAGCGGAAAAATTCCTCGATATCAAGTGTCGCTTTGCGGGGCTTAAGCCCTCGGCGATCGTTGTTGTAGCTACATCCAGAGCGCTTAAATACAATGCCGGCGTACCTAAGTCAGAATGCGGCGAGCCAAATCTTGAGGCGCTCAAGAACGGAATCTGCAACCTTGGCGTTCATATTGAAAATATGCGCAAATACAATGTTCCGGTTGTCGTAGCGATAAATCGTTTCCTTACGGATACCGAAGAAGAGCTTGAGTTCATTAAAAATTACTGTAATGAAAAAGGCGCTGACTTCGCCCTTTCCGATGTTTTTGCAAACGGCGGAGACGGTGGAAGAGAGCTCGCTCTTAAGGTATGCGAGGCTGTTGAAAAGCCCTCTGACTTCAAGCCGATTTATCCGCTTGAGCTAAGTATCAAGGACAAGATCAAGGCTATAGCAGAGAATATCTACGGCGCCTCCGGCGTGGTCTATACCACAGCCGCTGAAAAGGCTATAAAAGAAATAAGCTCTCTCGGAGGAGACAAGCTCCCCGTCTGCATCGCAAAAACTCAGTATTCGCTGTCAGATAATCCTGCTCTTTTGGGAGCACCAAAGGATTTCACCATAACGGTAAGAAACGCTACTCTCTCTAACGGAGCCGGATTTGTTGTTGTGTACACCGGCGATAT
>CACYDK010000160.1 GCA_902773155.1 uncultured Ruminococcus sp. | reverse complement strand
TGTATGTCAGCGCCGACTCGGCCGCTCTGACTCAGGCCGTAATGGGAAAAGAGCCGTCGGAGTTCAATTACCACGTCTTTTCGGGCGAATTCAGCCTTGACGACGTCGCCGTAGCGGTGCAGATCGTGCCGTTTATGAGCGAGTATAATATGGTTAAAATATCCGATTTCGACCCCAACTCCTCTCCTAAAAGCGAGCTCGAGCAGCTTATCGCCATAATGGACAACCTTCCGGATACAACGATTTTACTGCTCTCCATGCCTACTCTCGAGCAGGATAAAAAGAAGCTCGGCGCGGGATTTACGGAGCTTTTAAAATATGTAAAGAAGCACGGCGCGGCCTGCGCTATGGATCGTGAAACCGACCTTACTCTTGCCGACAGGATCATCCGCTGGGCTGATAAGCGCGCGATCAAGATCGAGCGCGCCGACGCCTTTAAGCTACAGGAATACGTCGGAAGCGACCTGAATACTATTAAAAACGAGCTCGATAAGCTCTGCAATTATGTCGGCGACGGGGGGCTTATTACCGGAGCCGAGATAGAGCTTCTGGTTTCGAAGCGTCTCGAGGCTAATATCTTCCGTCTGACCGACCGGATAATCGCCGGCGACAGTGAGAAGGCCTTTGAGATCCTCGACGCCCTTTTTTACCAGCGCGCGACGCCCGACGAGATCGTAAACATAATCGGTATGTCCTATCTCGATTTCTACCGCGCCAGGGTTGCAGCTGAAAGCGGAACTTCGATTTCAGAGACCGCATCGGCCTTTGGTTACGGACGGCGTGAGTTCGCGCTGAAAAACGCCGTTTCCAAAACCCGCTCCGTTGCTACCGAGAGTCTGCGCGAAAGCCTCGACGAGATTGTCAATGTGACCGGAGCTCTCCACAGCTTAAACGTGAATAAGCGCGTTCTGGTCGAAACCCTCGTAGCCAGACTCGTTATGATTGCGGGGAGGAGATAGTGTGATCAGCGTTAAGGAAGCGATAATCGTCGAAGGACGTTACGACCGTATAAGGCTCTCCTCGATCGTTGATACTCCGGTTATTGAGACCGGCGGTTTCAGAGTTTTTAAGGACAGGGAAAAGCAGCGGCTTATACGGACAATAGCCGAAAAACGCGGTATCCTCATTCTGACCGACAGCGACTCCGCAGGCTTTGTTATCCGCAATTTCCTGCGCGGTACTGTCCCCGAGAGCATGATCAGACACGCCTATATCCCTCAGCTTTCCGGAAAGGAAAAGCGAAAAGCCGAGGCCTCTAAGGAGGGTTTGATCGGAGTCGAGGGGCTTAGCGAGGAGCTCATTATCGCGGCGATACGCCGGAGCGGAGCTCATATAATCGGAGAGAACAACGAGAAAAAAGGCGGAGAGATAACAAAAGCCGATCTATACGAGCTCGGGCTGTCCGGCTGCGAGAACTCCGCTCTTCTGCGCGAAAAGCTTCTGAAGAGCCTCGGCTTTCCCGGTTATCTCAGCGCTAACGCGCTTTTGACCGCGCTGAACTGCATTTATTCTATAAAAGAATTAAAAGAAATACTGGACAAAATAGTATAAAAACACCGCTTCTGTAAAAAATAGAAGCGGTGATTTTTATGCGTATAAGGTTTAATAACGGCGGACTATTCCTTTTTGGGGGAATATGCTACTGCCTTATGGAGATCATCTGGCGCGGCCGAACCCATTGGTCGATGGCGCTTACGGGGGGAGCGTGCTTTCTCTGGCTGTACAAGGCGTTTGCTAAACTGAAAACCGTTCCTGCCGCCGCAAGGTGTCTGCTCGGCGGAGCAATAATAACGGCCTGCGAATTCGTATCGGGCTGTTTTTTTAACCGGCTTTTGGGGCTTAAGGTCTGGGATTATTCCCGAAACCGTCTCAACATAAAGGGACAAATCTGTCCGCTGTATGCCTTTTTCTGGACGCTTCTATGCGCTCCCGTCACCTTGATCTGCGACAGGCTCAGCGCCAATCAGTCGTCGTCGTCCGGCCGGACATAATCGGGGTCTATGAGAACGTTTACAGCGATGATCCGCTGATTGCTGACCTGTTGAACGGTGAGCTCAAGGTTTTCGTAGGTGTATTTCGCTCTTCGCCTCGGGATCGCCGAAAGATGCTCAAGAATGAATCCGCCAACCGTTACGGCGTCGGTCTCGACGTTGTCCGGGTCGATATCAGCCAGCTCAAACAGATCCTCCAGCGGCATATCTCCGCTGACTATGTACTCGTTTTCGGAGATCTTGGTGCAGTCGTTCTCGATTTCCTCATCCTCGTCCCAGATCTCGCCGACG
>CACYDK010000159.1 GCA_902773155.1 uncultured Ruminococcus sp. | reverse complement strand
CGGCGGCGGTATTACAAACGCCGTAAAAACTTTGCGCTCAAAGCTTGGACACACAGTGAAAATTGAGCTCGAGGTCAGAAATCTCGACGAACTCAGAGAGGCTCTATCGGTCGACGTAGACATAATTATGCTCGACAATATGAGCTGTGAGGATATGCGCGAGGCCGTAAAAATCACCAACGGCAGGGCAAAGCTTGAGGCAAGCGGCGGTATAACCGACGAGACTCTGCGAGCCGTGGCCGAAACAGGGGTCGACATCATCTCGATGGGCGCTATAACCCATTCCGTAACGGCGTTCGATATCTCGCTTAAAATCAATAAATAATACCGGACGATACGGGTTATTGTCAGTATGGCGATAACCGGTAATCCTGACGCAAAAAGGCCGGACAGATTTGCAAAAGCGCAGTCTGTCCGACCTATTTTTTTCTATATACCGTTAGCGAAGCATCACGATGCGCACATCATACGGGATAAACCTTGTTTTCTCTGTCGAGCAGATCGGAGTTGATACCCGCCTGAGCCTCGCGGCGTTTTTCGAAGAATTTTGTCGCTACCTCGGGGAACTGAGCGTAGGAGAGAACATCCTCGTCCTGTTCGATAAACTGCGGGATCTCCGCTCTGAGCTTATCCAGCTCCGGCTCGATCAGGTCGGCCGGGCGGCAGGTGATGGGTGTCTCGTCTCCGATGATCTTCTTGCTGAATTCGGGGTCGATCGGCATCGGAGTAGCGCCGTATTTTCCCTCGATAATGCCCCTGAACTCGTTTGTTACCATCTTGTAGCGTTCGCCGGTGATCACGTTGAATACAGCCTGTGTTCCGACAATCTGTGAGGTAGGAGTGACGAGCGGGGGATAACCGGCGTCTTTTCTGACTCTCGGGACCTCGGCGAGACATTCTTCAAGCTTGTCCTCCTGACCTGCCTGTTTAAGCTGAGAGATAAGGTTGGAGAGCATTCCGCCGGGAACCTGGTACAGCAGAGCCTTTGTATCGGCGGTGAGTATCTTTGTGTCTAGTAGTCCTGAGTCGATGTAGCCCTTGCGCAGCTCCATAAAGTAGTTTCTTACCTCCGTGAAGGCTTCAAGGTCGAGCCCGGTGTCGTATTCTGTTCCCTGGAGCGCGGCGACCATCGACTCTGTGGGAGAGTGCGATGTGCCCTGAGACAGCGGCGAAATAGCGGTGTCGATAATATCCGCTCCGGCTTCAACGCCCTTTAAAAGGCACATAGAGCCAAGACCCGAGGTGTAGTGGGTGTGGAGCGCTATCGGAAGCTCGACCTCGCTCTTTATAGCCTTGACGAGCTCATAGGTCTTGTACGGGGTGAGCAGAGCGGCCATATCCTTGATGCAGATGGAATCAGCTCCGGCTTCTGCGATGCGCTTGGCGTAGTCTACGTAGTATTCCTCGGTAAAAACGGGGCCTGTGGTGTAGCTTATTGCGACCTGGGCGTGAGCGCCCTCTTTTTTTGCTGCCTTTATCGCGCTCTTAAGATTCTTGATATCGTTGAGCGCGTCAAAAATGCGTATAATGTCTATTCCGTTTGCTACGCTCTTTTGAACGAAGTACTCGAGCACGTCGTCGGCGTAGTGACGGTAGCCGAGCATGTTCTGCCCTCTGAAAAGCATCTGGAGCTTGGTGTTCGGGCAGTTTTTGCGGATCGTGCGGAGTCTTTCCCACGGGTCCTCGTTAAGAAAACGCAGACAGCTGTCAAAGGTAGCTCCGCCCCAGCACTCAAGCGAATGATAGCCTATTTTATCGAGAAGCGGAAGCGCCGGGAGCATTTCCTCGGTCGTCATTCTCGTAGCGATAAGGCTCTGATGAGCGTCTCTGAGCGCGGTTTCTGTAACCAATACTTTTTTTGCCATAGCCTACCTCGATCAGTTCATAGTGAGCAGGGTCTTGCCGGTTTCAACGGCTTCGCCCTTCGAAACGTTTATTGTAGCGATCACACCGTCGGAAGCGGCTTTGACCGGGGTTTCCATCTTCATTGCCTCGATGAAAATCAGATCCTGACCTGCCTTAACGCTGTCGCCCTCGGAAACCTCAACTCTTACTACGGTTCCGGGCATAGGAGCTGATACCGTTACAGAGCCGGCGGCTCCTGCGGGAGCCTTGGGAGCGGCGGCAGGCGCCGGAGCGGGCGCGGATACGGGAGCAGAAGCGGCAGAGGCGGCAGGAGCGGCGGATGAGGAGAGTTCCTCAACCTGTACGTCGTATGCTGTGCCGTTTACGGTAATTCTTAAATTCTTCATTTTTATGTCCCCTTTTATATGTTTTGTTTTTCAAAATCAAATTGTTGAATGCTTCTTCGAGAGAGTCTCGACCCTCTTGCCGGAGAGCATCGAAAGCGAGCGGGCGATGTAGTAACGTAGCTCCTCGGCGGTGATGACATCGTCCACATAACCGCATTCCGCGGCATTTTCGGCGCTGAGGTTTTCGTCCGCATAGGTCTTGGCGACCTGCTTCTGCTCCCCAACGCTGACGTTCATCTTTTCAGGAATCGCGATTAGAGCGGCGGCCTCGGGATTGACCGGACTGATAACGGCTTCGGGAAGCGCGTAAACCATATCGGCCTCGGCTCCGGTACCGGCAAGCGCGATGTACAGCGCGCCCACGGCCTTGCCGGTTACGATTGAAATTTTAACAGTAGTAGCTTCGCTGTAGGCCGAGCTGACCTTGGCGGCCGACTTGAGCTCCGTAAAGCCCTCGGAATTAACGAAGGTCACTACCGGAATCGAGAAGGCGTCGCAGAAGCGAACGAACTTAGCGATTTTTGCCGCGTCGTCGGACTCCAGGCTCTTTCCCGTTGTGTTGACGACTCCTACCGTCTTTCCCTCGATCCTAGCGAAGATGGTTCTTGAGTTCTTGCCGTAGTCCTTAGAAAGCTTAAAGATCGAGCCGGCGTCTACGCTTCGGTGAGCGAAGCAGCCCTCTTGGTCGGGCTCGGCGTAATCGAACTCAAACGCTTCGACTATATTGTTTTGCGGAAGATAACAGATAAGCTCCTGAGCCTTTCTTACAGCGTCCGACTCGTTATCGGCAACGACGCTCACGGTTCCGTTTTCGGCGTTATAAGCCGCCGAGCAGTTTTCGCCGGTCGTGTCGAGCGAGAGCTGAGCTTCCTTTGTCATAATCACGAAGTCCGCGCTGACCGCGTTGAGCGCGCCTGCTCCGAGACAGGAGCCGAGCACTACGGAAATCTGCGGCACTACTCCTGAGAGCGAGCCCACGCTGTTCAGAACCTCGCCGTAACCTGCCAAAAGCGCGTTGCCCTCGTCAATGCGGCCGCCCTTGCTGTCGTAAAAGCCTACGACGGGACAACCTGTCTTGAGCGCGAGGTCATAAATCTTTTTAAGCTTTTTGGCCTGAGCCTTGCTCATAGCGCCGCCGCAGAAATCGCTGTTCTGCGCGAAGGCGTAGACCTGTATCCCGGAAACCGTTCCGCAGCCTGCCGCTACCTCGGCGTAGGTGTCGGCGGATTTCGCAAGATTGTCCACGCTTACAAAGCTGTTTTCGTCGAAGAACGAGAGAAGCGTTTTATAAGCGGCGGAGTCTGCGATTTCGGCCTTTGCCTGAGAAATTTTCTCAATACTCATTACTTATCCTCCTATATTGCCATATATTCCCATAATAAACAATGTTATTCTACATAATTATAGTACTTTTTCCGAAAAACCGCAAGATAAAAGTTCATCAATTAGTATTTTGCGCAAAATTAATATTAATTCGTGTAATCTTAAGCGTAATTTGTATATTTTATTTTACGGGGAAGCGTGCTCGCAAACAGAGAATAAGCGTTTCATTATTAGCTTTGATTAAACCCATACAGAGAAAAACCGCCCCCGAAAACCGGAGGCGGTAGTATTCGATCTATCAGGTTGTTTTAGCGTACCATACGTCGTTGCCGGAGGAGTGGTAGGTTTTCTTTCCGACCTTCTTGTTGGCGACAACATAGCAGTAGTACATCTTGCCGGACTTGAGGGCTTTTTTACCGATCTTTTTAGCCGTGAAGGAGGTTCCCTTTACGGTAGCGGTCTTTTTGTAGCCTGTATTCTTCGACTTTGAAATATATACGGTATAGTCCTTAGCGCCTTTGACCTTGTTCCACGAGAGAGCGATCTTTTTGTAGCCGGGCTTAGCGGAGAGCTGTGTGCCGAGAGCGAATTGGAACTCCTTCGACCACTTGCCGTACTTAGCGGTTTTGTTGTTACCGATATTTGTATAAGCGCGGGCCTTGATGCTGTAGAACTGGTTGCGCGAAAGATTCTTGGCGTATACGGAGTAGATGGAAGTGTTTGTGAGGGTATTTATCTTTTTGCCCTTGTTGTTGTAAATAACATACTGATAGCCCTTGGCAAAGGGGATTTCGGCCTTTACGGAGGCGGAGATTTCTTTGATGTTGCTCCAGTAATTTGTTACCTGTACAGAGGGAGCCTTGGGAATGAGCATAATGTTATAGTCGGAGATGTGAGCGTTGCTCCAGCTGTAGCTTGCGGTTTTTTCGGCCGTATAACCGTCTGCTGTTCTGACGGGTCTGACATAAACCGTGTAGGGAAACTTGATCTTGTTGTTCAAGCCCTTGATCGTGTAGCTGTCCGACGATGTTGTGCCGACTACATACTCCTGATCGTTTACCCATTCGCAGATCCTGTAACCTGTCGCGCCGGAAACCTTATCCCACTTAAATGTAGCGGAACTTGTCGTCGCGTCGGTCTGGCGAAGGTTCGTGACATCGTTCGGAACCGTGGCTACCTTGATCGGGTCGGAGTACGGGCCGTACTCGGTGCCCTTCATCGCTCTTACTCTTAAGAAATATGTCTTGCCGGCGGCGAGACTGTAGATGGTCTTTTCGTTCGGGTCGTAGGAGGTGGAAACCTCGGTGTAGCTTCCGCCGTTGTCACTCATCTCAAAGGAGTATTTGCTCGCTCCGAGAACCGCCTCAACCTGAACGACAACGCTGGTCGTGTCGGCGGATGTTTGAACGACCGACGATACCTTTGCAACGCTTGCGGCGCCGGCGGTCATCGGTATAGCAACGGAAAGGATGATAGTTAATGCGATTACGATGGATAAAATTTTTTTCATAAGCTTCTCCGTCCTTAATAGAGTTTTGAATAAACACCCGATCAAGAGCAGTCGCCGAAAATCGCCGAATCCCTCAGTCGTAATATCTATCCGAAATAAATTTACCATTTTATCGGCGCGAAGTCAATTGTACTAATGCATAATTTTTTATCAGAAAAAGCAGTATAAAATATAGATTATTCAACAGACAAACCCTGCTGAAGCTACAAAAAGCGCTTCATCGCCTATTCATCCGATTCCGACTTGACAAAACTTTCCTGTTATTATAAAATAATAAAGTCGAGCAACAGGAGCCAACAGCTCAGTAGGATAAGCGCAAGCTCCCCCGAAAGTGTTGCAGCACACAATTATGTTTGAAAAGTGTATTGTAATGCGGTAGTATATTCTTTAAATTTAATACACGTCTTCGTAGCTCAGCCGGATAGAGCGTCCGCCTCCTAAGCGAAAGCTCGACCTCATCCCTG
>CACYDK010000158.1 GCA_902773155.1 uncultured Ruminococcus sp. | reverse complement strand
TGTAATCTGTCGCTCGATACTTAAGGATATAAAGAACTGCAAGCTCGATACCGTAGCTTCATTTTTACGGCTTGGAAGCTTCAACCACCACCGCGCTACAGACGACGCAGAGATCCTGTCCAGGATTTTTGTTGAGCTTTGCAAAAGACTGGAGAGCGATTATAATATTACAAGAGCTCAGGAGATCAATACAAAGATTGCCGGCGGCGATTTTAAGAAGCTTCCCACATATCACCAGATAATTTTAGTAAAAAACCAGATTGGCTTGAAGAATCTTTATAAGCTGATTTCAAAAAGTCATCTTGATTATTTTTATAAAAAGCCCCGTATTCCCAAGTCGGAGCTCGTACGACACAGAGAAGGGCTGATCATCGGCTCGGCATGCGAAGCCGGACAGCTTTTCAGGGCTATAACAGGCGGTAAATCCAAGGAGGAAATCCGTAAGATCGCCAAATTCCACGATTACCTTGAAATCCAGCCCACAGGAAATAACGAGTTTATGCTCAGAAACGGCTCGGTAAAATCGCTCGGAGATATTGAGGACATCAACCGTCAGATCGTACGCCTGGGCGAAGAGCTGAATATCCCCGTTGTAGCGACATGCGACGTGCATTTTCTCGACCCTAAGGATTCGCAGTACAGAATGATTCTGCAGGCCGGTCAGGGATATTCGGACGCTCAATATCAGGCTCCGATATATCTTCGCACAACTGCCGAGATGCTAGAGGAGTTCAAGTATCTCGGGGAAAAAAAGGCCTACGAGGTCGTTGTAGAAAACACTAACAAAATCGCCGATAGCATAGAGTATATACAGCCTATCCCGGACGGTAACTTTCCGCCGTTCATCGAAGGCGCCGAGCAGCAGCTCAATGATATCACATGGGAAAGAGCAAAGAAAAAATACGGCGATCCTTTGCCTGAGATCGTTGAGAAGCGTCTCGAAAAAGAGCTCAACGCTATCAACACCTACGGTTATTCGGTTCTTTACATGACGGCTCAGAAGCTGGTCGCTGACAGCGAGGCTCACGGATATCTTGTCGGCTCACGTGGAAGCGTAGGCTCCTCGTTTGTCGCCACAATGTCCGGTATTTCCGAGGTTAATCCGCTTTGTCCTCACTATGTATGTCCTAAATGTCAGCACAGTGAGTTTTTTGAAAACGGCGAATATGGCTCCGGTTTCGATATGCCGCACAAGAACTGTCCCGAATGCGGAACGCTGATGGATCAGGACGGACACGAAATCCCATTTGAAACCTTCCTGGGCTTTAAGGGCGACAAGGTTCCCGATATTGACCTTAATTTTAGCGGTGAGTATCAGTCGAAGGCTCACAGATATACTGAGGAGCTTTTCGGACGCGACCACGTATTTAAGGCGGGAACAATTTCGACGGTTGCCGACAAAACCGCTATTGGATTCGTTAAAAAGTTTGCTGAGGAGAATAATAAAATATACAGCAAGGCTGAGCTTAACAGACTTGCTATCGGCTGTACTAATATAAAAAGAACCACAGGTCAGCATCCCGGCGGAATGGTAGTTGTACCGAAGGGTTATACTATCTATGATTTCTGTCCGGTGCAGCATCCGGCAAACGATACAAAGAGCGATAATATAACTACTCATTTTGACTTCCACTCGATCCACGATACTATTACCAAGCTGGACGAGCTCGGACACGATGTTCCTACCATTTATCATTATCTTGAGGAATATACCGGGATCCCGGTTATGGACGTTAGTATGAGTGATAAGGACGTTATGTCGCTATTTACCTCGACCGAAGCGCTCGGAATAAAGCCAGAGGATATCGGCTGCGAAACCGGAACGCTCTCGATTCCCGAGTGCGGAACCGATTTTGTTAGGGGAATGCTTGTTGAGGCTCAGCCTAAAACCTTCTCAGACCTCTTGCAGATTTCCGGCCTGTCTCACGGAACCGACGTATGGCTTGGAAACGCTCAGGAGCTTATAAAGGACAAGATCTGCACGATCTCAGAGGTAATCGGAACGCGTGATTCGATTATGACTTATCTTCTTCATAAGGGACTCGAACCGAGTATGGCGTTTAAGATAATGGAGATCACCCGAAAGGGTAAGGCTACAAAGATGTTCAACGAAGAGCATTTCAAAGCCTTCAAGGAGAATAATGTTCCGCAGTGGTATGTTGACTCTTGCTTAAAGATAAAGTATATGTTCCCAAAGGCTCACGCTGCCGCCTATATGATCGCGGCGTTAAGGCTGGGATGGTACAAGGTGCACAAGCCCGTCGAGTATTACGCGGCGTATTTTACAGTTCGTAACGATAACTTTGACGGGGCAACGGTCATGAGAGGCAGAAACGCCGTACAGGATAAGATGTCCTATATTAAGCAGCTCGGATATGAAGCTACCGCAAAGGACAATTCCGAATACGGAATGCTTCAGATAGTTAACGAAATGATGGCTCGCGGGATTGAGATTCTTCCAATAAACATCGAAAAATCCGAAGCCAGAAAATTCACCGTTGAAAACGGGAAAATCCGTATGCCGTTCGTGGCTCTGTCGGGTGTAGGCGAGTCGGTGGCCGAAAATCTCGCCGAAGCCGGACACAGCGGAAAATGCTTCTCGATCGAGGATATCCAGAGTCGCTCTAAGGCGTCAAAAACCGTGATTGAAACTCTAAAAGAAATCGGCGCATTTGGCGATATGCCGGAAAGCGCGCAGATGTCTTTATTTTAAAAATTGTCCTTGTTTCAATTAAATAAGGGCGGAAAGGTTGAGGCCGGTTATGAAAAAAAGATTTAATAAGCTAGCGAGTATACTGATTTGCATAACCTTCGCTGTAGTTCTGCTTTTCTTAAAGGATAAGATGGATTTTATATGGAGCGGGATTTGTAATTTCTTTTCCATTCTAACTCCGATCATCTATGGCTTTGCTATTGCGTATATTCTTAACTTCCCATATCGCTTTTTCTACAAAAAGCTATTTGGAAGGATCGAAAAGCCGCGTTTTCAAAAAGCAAAGAAGCCGCTGTCACTGATTCTGACTTATTTGTTGTTTTTGGGATTATTGGCCTTTTTGGGAGCTATACTGATTCCTCAGATTTCTGATAACGTAAGTCGACTCGTCACAGATATACCGTCTTATATCAAATCATTCAGAGAATTCGCTGCAAACTTTACCAATTGGCTTACAGAGCGCTTCAACGTCGATGCAACTATACTTGACGGATTAAATACCAACATCGTAAACCTGATGAAGGCGATCACTACCTTTGACAATGTTGGAAAGGTTTATTCCGCCGCTGTAAGCACCGCTAGCTTCATCTTCAACTGGGTGCTGGGTTTTGTTTTTTCGATTTATATGCTTGCTTCAAAGGAAAGCATTTGCCGTCAGCTAAAGCGTTTCGGAGCAGCCTTCCTGCCCACAAAGTGGATGCCTGTAATATATGAGATCATCGACGTTTCCGATGATAAATGCGGTAAATTCCTTGTCGGTAAGGTCATAGATTCTGCAATAGTAGGAGTTCTTTGCTTTACCAGTATGTCGATTCTGGGAATCCCGTACGCTCCGTTGATCAGCGTAATGGTCGGTGTATGCAATATCATACCTTTCTTCGGACCGTTTATCGGAGCCGTTCCCAGCGCCGCGCTGCTCCTGCTCATTTCTCCGCTTTACTGTCTCGAGTTTGTAATAATGATCTTTATAATTCAGCAGATCGACGGAAATATTATCAATCCCAAGGTAGTAGGCTCTCAGGTAGGTCTTATCGGCTTCTGGTCGCTTTTCTCGGTAATCGTAGCCGGAGGATTGTTCGGTATCACCGGAATGATTCTCGGTACTCCTATTTTTGCCGCTCTTTATACCCTTATAGGCAGACTTACAAAAAAGCGCGTGGCCATGAAGGGCGAAAATGCCGACCGCGTCATAAATATGCCTGTTGTTAAATCCGGAGGTCTTATCGATATTAAGGCAAAGGTTAAAAACCCGATAAAAATCCGTACCTCCGGCAGCTCGACCCATGAAAATGAAGGTGATGAAAATACCGAAAACGAGGGTGAGGAAACTGATAATAAAGAGGAGAGTTGACAATTACGATTTTATATGTTAACATATTAGCACGCTAAAGTGTGAGGTAATTTTATGAAGAAAAATTTAAAAATCACTCCCGAGGGTACAAAGGACTACCTTTTTAAGGAATGTACCGCGGTCAATTACGTGTGTCGAAAAATAACAAAGGTTTTTGAGAATCATCAGTTTCACCGCGTAATTACTCCGGCGCTAGAGTTCTACGATTTATTTTCCGCCGACTCCGCCGGAATAGCTCAGGAATCGATTTTCAAAACAACAGATAATACCGGGCGAATTATCGCTGTTCGTCCGGATTCAACTTTGCCCATAGCCCGTCTTGTATCTACGAGACTGCAGAATGAGATTTTTCCTGTCAGATTGTATTATAACCAGAGCGTTTACCGGAACAACCCCAGTTTGACCGGCCGCTCCAACGAGATTATGCAGATGGGCGTGGAGCTTATAGGCTCCTACGGGAAAAGAGCCGATCTCGAGGTTATTACTACCGCTGTTGAGAGTATGAGGGCTTTTTCAAAGAGCTTTCGTCTTGAGGTTGGACATTCGGGTTTGTTCGAAGCGCTTATTAACGATCTTGACGCTGATCCCGATACTAAGGAAAGCATTAAAACCTATATTGAGAATAAAAACTATTCGGCTCTTAACGACCTGCTTGATAAGCTCGAAAAAACCGAGACAGCCACAGCTATACGCAGCCTGCCGTCTCTGTTCGGTGGGGTAGAGGTATTCGAAAAGGCCGAGTCGATTATCAAGGCTCCAAAGGCTCTATCTGCGCTTTCGTATCTAAAGAGCTTGTACTCAGATTTGCTCGCACTTGAGCTCGGTGAAAACATTATCGTAGATCTCGGTCTCTTGCAGAGAAACGACTACTACAGCGGTATAATTTTCTCAGGATACATTCAGGGTTACGGCGACGCAATCCTTTCGGGCGGACGTTACGATAAAATTTTCGACTTGTTCGATGTCCCGATGGGGGCTTCTGGTTTTGCGATCAATATCGATTATCTCGCAGAGCAGGCGCGTTACACCTCAAAGAGCAATATCCCGGAGGTTCTTGTTTATGCTAAGAACGACTCGGATATCATCGATGCAATAAAACGCACCTCAGAGCTAGTTAAGAGCGGAGTAAAGGCTCAATTTTCGGATTTATCCGACGAAAAGGAAGCACGTGAATTTGCCCAAAGACTCGGTATTGCCAAGTTTGAGATGATAGGAGAGTAAAAATGAAACCGATCAGAATCGCTCTTACAAAGGGCAGACTCGAAAAATCAACGGTTGAGCTCTTTGAAAAGCTTGGCTACAACTGTGATGAAATACACAATAAAGGCAGAAAACTTATTCTTTCCGTTGGCGATGGCAAATTTGAGGTGGTGCTCGCTAAAGCCGCCGATGTAATAACTTACGTAGAGCACGGCGTTTGCGATTTGGGAGTTGTCGGCAAAGATACGATTCTCGAGAACGGAACCTCGTTCTACGAGCTTTTAGATTTGGGCTTTGGCAGATGCCGCTTTGCTCTCGCGTGCAAAAAGGATTTCGATTTCTACCACGGATATGGCGCAAAAACAATCGCCACAAAGTATCCCAACGTTACCCGAAGATTCTTCGAGGGTAAGAATATGGATGTCCGAGTAATAAAAATAGAGGGCTCGGTTGAGCTTGCTCCGCTTGTCGGGCTTGCTGACGGAATTGTTGATATAGTTGAAACAGGCTCAACTCTTAAGGCGAACAACTTGGAGGTCAAGGAGTACGTTACCGATATCTCCGCTCGACTAATCGCGAATACGGCGAGCTTAAAGCTCCGTAAGAATGAAATCGAGGAGCTTGTTAAAAAGATGGAGGAAGCTATCAAATGATAACTACTGTAATAGCAAACGGTAAAGATGAATACAGTTTTATCAGGACGCTAAAGGAGCGTTCCAACAGCGGAGCTAAGGATGTCAGCGATATAGTTCGCGCAATCCTTGACGACGTTAAGATAAATGGAGACAAGGCTGTATACAACTATACCGTAAAATTTGACGGAAAAGCTCCCGAAAAGGTTGAGATATCTTCCGGTGAGATCGACCGCATAATAGAAAACTGCGATAAGGATTATATTGAAACCCTTAAAAAAGCCGCGGCAAATATTGAGGATTTCCATAAAAGGCAGGTTCAGCAGTCATGGCTTACTACTAAGGATAACGGCGTTATAATGGGGCAGAGGGTAAGAGGCCTCGAGCGCGTAGGTCTTTATGTCCCCGGAGGTACGGCAGCTTATCCTTCCTCGGTACTGATGAACGCTATCCCGGCAAAGCTCGCCGGATGTAAGGAAATCGTTATGACGACCCCGCCCTCGAAGGACGGCAAGCCGAATCCCGATATCGTCGCCGCCGCCAAAATTGCCGGAGTAGACCGGATCTTTCTTATGGGGGGAGCCCAGGCCGTAGGCGCGCTTGCTTATGGAACCGAGCAGGTTCCCAAGGTAGACAAAATTGTTGGCCCCGGTAATATTTTTGTTGCAACTGCAAAAAAGCTTCTTTACGGCATAGTCGATATTGATATGATCGCGGGTCCGAGCGAAATCCTTATCATCGCGGATAAAACCGCCGATCCCAAATTTCTTGCGGCGGATTTGATGAGTCAGGCCGAGCACGACCGTTTAGCTTCCTCGATTCTCCTTACTGACTGCAAGCCGCTGGCCGAGTCGGTAAAGAGCGAGCTAAAGCGCCAGTGCGCGTATCTCGAGCGAAAAGATATCATCGAGGAGTCGTTAAAGAATTACGGCGCGATTATAGTTTGTTCCGATATGAGTCAGGCAATCGATTTCGCTAACGAGCTTGCCCCCGAGCATTTGGAGGTTTGCTGCGCTGATCCTATGGAATATGTCGGAAAACTGGATAATGCCGGTTCGGTATTCTTAGGAAACTACAGTCCCGAGCCTCTGGGCGATTATTTTGCCGGTCCGAATCATGTCCTTCCCACAAGCGGCACGGCGCGCTTTTTCAGCCCACTTTCTGTCGACAGCTTTGTTAAGAAATCAAGCTTCATTTACTATACCGAGGACGCTCTTAAGCATGACGCCGAGGATATAATCCGCTTCGCCGATACCGAAGGACTTACGGCTCACGCCAATTCAATTAAGGTCAGATTCGACCTTGACTAAGGATGATCAGATGTCATATATATTAAACGATAAAATAAAAAACCTCGTTCCGTACGAGCCTATCTCAGGTACATATGATATCCGGCTCGACGCTAATGAGTGTACATTAAACTACGACGGCGAGTTTATGAAAACCGTACACGAGGTCATAGATAACGTAAGCTTTAACCGCTATCCCGACCCGATGTGTATTGAGCTTCGCAAGGCTTTCGCTTCGTATTACGGTATCGATTATAAGAACGTAACTGTCGGTAACGGCTCGGACGAGCTCATCTTCCTTATTGAATCAGCCTTTATGCTAAAGGGGGAGAAGCTTATAACTGCCGTACCGGACTTTAGTATGTACGAGTTCTACAGCTCTATAAGCGAGAATAAATCGTACAGATTCATAAAAAACGATAGTCTGGATATTGATGTCGACTCGCTTATCTCATGCGCTAAAGAGAATAATGTATCTATGATAATCTTCTCGAACCCATGCAATCCAACCGGTCAGGGGCTGGAGAAGGAAGATGTTAGAAGGCTTATCCGCTCGGTCGACGCGCTTGTGGTGCTTGACGAAGCCTATATGGATTTTTACGACGAGGAGCAAAGCCTTCTTAAAGAGGTTAATGATTACGATAACCTTATTATTTTTCGCACAGCCTCAAAGGCTCTGGGAAGCGCGGCGCTTCGTCTGGGCTTTGCTGTGGCTAACGAAAAGCTTTCCTCAGCTATCGCCGCTGTAAAATCTCCGTATAACGTCAATTCAATCTCACAGGCGATAGGGGCAAGACTGTATAAAAACAAAGATTTTTTAAAAAATCGCACGAAAACTATTGTTGAAAATACGAGAATACTGTATAATAATTTAGTTGAGCTTAGTGAGAACAACGAGGGATTTATTGTTTATCCCACCAAGACTAATTTTGTTTTCGTCAAAACCCCGGTCGGCAAAGAGCTTTGGGAATATCTCAAGTCAAAATCTATCGTGATCCGTTATATGGGTGACTATATCCGAATCACCGCCGGAACTAAGGATGAGATCGAAAAAACAATAGACGCGATAAAGGCTTTCTTTCTGAATAAATAGTGTGAGAGCACATTGTTTGTTTATGATTTGTAAGCCAGCAAATGGCGAGAAATCGAAAGGTTATGAAGAATAGTATGCGTGATTCCAGAATCAAAAGAAAAACAAAAGAAACTGACATAGACCTATTCCTTTGTCTAGACGGAGGAGAAGTAGAGATCGATACGGGTATTGGTTTTTTTGACCATATGCTCACTGCGTTCGCCGTTCACGGTGGCTTTGGCCTTAAAGTCAGGGTCGAAGGCGATACCTTTGTCGACGATCACCACACTGTCGAAGATACCGGGATCGTTTTAGGACAAGCGTTTATGGAGGCTTTAGGCGACAAAAGCTCAATTGAGCGCTATGCTTCCTTCTATATTCCTATGGACGAGGCTCTGGCGTTCTGCTCTGTCGATATAAGCGGCAGACCGTTCCTAGTTTTCGACGCGAATTTTCCGCAGGAAAAATGCGGGGATTATACCGCGGCTATGACTGTTGAGTTTATGAGAGCCTTGGCTTTTAACGCCGGTATCACTATGCACATAAAGTCCGAATACGGCTCAAACTCACACCATATTACAGAAGCTATATACAAGGCCGCGGCACATGCCTTAAAAGCCGCTGTAAAACAGAACGATAGCGGAAAACCATTATCTACAAAAGGAGTACTGTAATGATTATCCTTCCCGCGATTGATATTAAAGACGGAAATTGCGTAAGATTATTTAAGGGCGATTATTCTACCGCCTCCAAGGTCGCCGACGATCCTTATAAAGTAGCCGAAAGCTTTTCAAAAGCCGGAGCTAAGTGGATGCATATGGTCGATCTTGACGGAGCAAAGGACGGTAAACGCGAGAATTCGGAGCTCATTATCGACATCGCGAATTCAACTGATTTAAAGGTAGAGGTAGGCGGAGGTATTCGTGATATGGATACGATCGAGTACTACCTTGAAAACGGCATCGAACGAGTGATCCTCGGTTCTGCAGCGGTAAAAAATCCCGGCTTTGTTATCGACGCCGTAAATAATTTTGACGATAGGATAGTTGTCGGGATAGACGCCCTGAACGGCAATGTCTGCGCTGAGGGCTGGCTCGATAAATCCGATCTTAATTATATCGATCTTGCAAAACAGATGGAGCAGATCGGCGTTAAAACTATTATTTTTACAGATATTAACCAGGACGGTACCCTTGCCGGTCCCAACCTTAAGCAGCTCGACGACCTCGTTAACAACGTATCCTGCGATATTATCGCAAGCGGCGGCGTTTCAAATTTGAAGGATATCATCAACCTAAGCTCGCTTAATATTTTCGGAGCCATCACCGGTAAAGCAATCTACACCGGAAATCTTGATTTAGAAAAGGCTATCGAAATCGCTCATAAGGTGACTGATCTATGAATGTAGATAAGTTTTTCTTAAAGGGCGAGTTGATTCCGGCAATTGTTCAGGAATATAAAACCGGAGAGGTTCTAATGCTCGCTTATATGAACAGAGAATCTCTGCTAAAAACTCTCGAATCCGGCTATACCTGGTTCTGGTCAAGAAGCCGGAAGGAGCTTTGGAATAAGGGTGCGACATCCGGTCATTATCAGAAAGTCATCGAGATATTCTCCGACTGCGACGACGATACTCTGCTCATCAAGGTTGAACAGACCGGAGCCGCTTGTCATACAGGAAACCATTCCTGCTTTTTTACAAAGATTAAATAATCCCGTCAGAAAGGTTATGAAAAAATGGACGATAAGGTTCTTTATGCACTGTACGAAACTGTACTAAGCCGAAAAAATGAGAAAAAAGAAGGTTCCTATACATGTTACCTTTTTGAAAAAGGACTCGATAAAATCCTGAAAAAGGTCGGTGAGGAATGCAGCGAAACCATTATTGCCGCAAAGAACGGCGATAATTCCGAGACTGTTTACGAGATTTCCGATTTAATCTACCACCTTATGGTGATGATGGTCGATCAGGGTATCGCACTCGAGGATGTATTTTCAGAGCTTGATAAGCGCTCTGAAAAAACCGGCAATCTTAAAACCTTCCATCAGGTTGATAAGAATACCTAAAGCAATTCCGCATATTTTCCGGTGTGCGGATA